>JAQTLP010000011.1 GCA_028714855.1 Phycisphaerae bacterium
TCTTCCTCTCATCCCAGTTAATGGTTTTGCGATTTTCATAGTTACGACACGCCCGACAAACACCTTCTTTATCAAAAATAGAACCGGGCCTCGTATCAGGCATCGCACATTTTTTGCAATAACGCATTGTTAAGCTCCTTTCTTCTAGTAATTATACGTAACTTGTTTTTTAGAGTATCCATGCCGCAATTTTCAAAGAATAGGGCTATATTGGATAGCGAAAGGTCTTTCTTGCCATTCCTGATGAAACGCCAGCACTATTAGCCCTAAACCCAAACTACCAAACCTTCTCAACCTTACTATTATTCACCTTTCAGATTTCTATCTATGGCTGTCATCGCTAGTGCAATTACTCTTTTTATAAGCAACGATTGTGCCAACACTGCTTGATAGGTCGTAACTACTTATCACGCATAGAGATATGATTTGTATTTGGGCGAATGGCAGGCGATATAATGCGACAATTATGTAGCTTATTTCTAAAAAGGTACATTTATGTTATTATTATGTCGATACTGCTGTTTGTTGCTGAGAAACGAAGGTTTTGACGAAGAGAGGTGTTATATTTCCTTGTATTTACTATAGTTAAGTAATATTATATGCGATTATTAATTTTTAGCTGGGAAAAATATTTTGAGATTTTGGTTGAACATGTTACAAATATGTAACATAATTGTTAATAAGAAATGCTCGGAAAGTGGTAAAAATTGGTGAAAAATAGCCTAAAAGTGCGCAAAAACGCTAAGAAATGGTTAACAAATGACAAAAAAAGGCACGCTTTTGCAAGCAAATGAAGTACATAATGTAAAGCAGCTCGAAGCCCTTTATAAGGTCAGTCAGATTCTCGTAACCGGCACTCGCCAGCAGCAGGCGCTGGCTGATATTCTGGATATGCTGGATAGAGATCTTGGTTTGAACAGGGGCACAATTACACTTCTTGTGCCGGACAGTGAAGAAATTAGAATCGAGGCGGCACATAACTTTTCAAAAGAACAAAGCCGGCGGATTACATATCGAATCGGAGAGGGCGTAACGGGAAAAGTTATGCAAACCGGCAAGCCGATGGTCGTTCCGAGAGTTTCCCAAGAGCCCTTGTTTCTGAACCGCTTCGAAAGATGGAATGTAACGAAACAGGAATTAAGTTTCATTTGCGTACCGATTTCCGTCGGCGACGATGTGATTGGGACAATTTCGGTTGATAGGCCTTTCGAAGAAAGGGCGCCGTTCGATGATGAGATGCGCATCCTAAGCATCGTAGCAAGCATGATTGCCAATAATGTGCAATCGCGACGAGAAGCCGCCATGCAAAGGCAAATGCTCGAAGACGAGAACCTGCGGTTACGCAGCGAGCTGGAAGGGAAATTCCGGCCTGAAAACATGACAGGCAATTCGAACGCAATGCGTGATGTGTATCACCAGATTCAACAGGTCGCGAACAGTAATACCACCATTCTCATACGCGGCGAGTCCGGCACCGGTAAAGAACTCGTAGCTCACGCAATTCATTATACCGGTTCGAGAGCAAAAAACCCTTTTATAAAAATTAACTGCGCCGCTTTGAACGAGAACCTTCTTGAGAGTGAGCTATTCGGCCATGAAAAAGGGGCTTTTACCGGGGCAATACAGACTCGAAAGGGAAGACTGGAAGAGGCAGGGGAGGGGACTATATTTCTGGATGAGATTGGGGATTTTTCGCCTACGATTCAGGTGAAGCTGCTTCGCGTTCTTCAAGAGCGTGAATTCGAGCGAGTCGGAAGCAACCGCACATTGAAAACCAGCGCGAGGATTATCGCGGCGACAAATCACGATTTGGAAAAGGCAGTCGAGCAGGGGAGTTTTCGGCAGGACCTCTATTACCGGATAAATGTGTTTCCGATTTTTTTGCCACCGCTACGGTCTCGCAAGGACGACATTCTGCTATTGGCCGACCATTTCACTGAACTTTACTCAAAGAAGATGGGCAAGGAGATACGGCGGATAAGCACATCCGCGATTAATCTGATGGTGTCTTATCAATGGCCCGGCAACGTCCGTGAACTGGAAAACTGCATCGAACGGGCGGTACTTTTGAGCAGCGACGGCGTAATACACGGACATCATCTGCCACCGACGCTGCAAACGTCCGAGACATCAGGGACTATAGGGACAGGCTCCTTAGAGGAAAGGACAAATTTATTCGAGCGAGATTTGATAATCGATGCGCTAAAACGATGCAACGGGAATCTGGCGTTTACAGCACGCGATCTGAAAACAACTGCGAGAATCATAAGCTACAAGGTCAAAGAGCTTGGAATCGACTACAAACGATACCGTAATAAAAAGGGATAATCTATGGCGTGGGCAAGTACAGGACTGGCGGGGCTGGATAAGCTGCTTTGCGATTTGAAAAAAGGCGACAACGTCGTATGGCAAGTGGACAGCGTTGACGATTACCGTCATTTTCTGAATCCATACGTAGCGAAGGCGTTACAGGACAATCGCAATATAGTATATATGAGGTTTGCCCAGCATAGGCCTCTGATAGAGAACCAGCCGAAGATTACGGTTTATCAGCTCGATGCGAGCAGCGGGTTTGAGAGTTTCTCCAAGGGTATCCATACTATAATTTCGAAGGAAGGCAGAGAAGCCTACTATGTGTTCGATTGTCTTTCGGATTTGCTAAGCGCATGGGCAACGGACCTGATGATAGGCAATTTCTTTAAGGTCACGTGTCCTTATCTATTCGAGCTGGACACCATCGCATACTTTGCGATACTACGGAATTATCACTCATTTCAAACGGTCGCCCGCATTCGCGAGACGACACAGCTATTGCTGGATGTGTATAATTTCGAAGAAAGCTATTACGTGCACCCCCTGAAGGTTTGGAACCGCTACTCGCATACGATGTTTCTTCCGCATCTTCAGGAAGGGGAAGATTTTCTGCCGATAACAAGCAGCGTTGACGCCAGCAGAGTTTTGTCCCAGATTTCCCAAAAAGACCGGAACGGCTCAGCAAGGACTTTGGACTACTGGGACCGTTTATTTATGAAGGCCGACAGCATGGCAAAAGCCCCACCTGATTCGAAGGGCGCTAAGGAACTGGTGGGGGAGCTTTGCAGGATAATGGTTGGGCGTGAGAAAAGGATGTCCAATCTCGCAAGGGACAGTTTTTCCGTAGAAGACCTTGTTACGATAAAGAGCAGGCTGATAGGAAGCGGCTTTATCGGCGGCAAGGCCGCAGGTATGCTGATTGCGCAAAAGATTCTGTCGCTGGACAAGTCTTTTGACTGGAGCGGGTATCTTGAGTCGCATGATTCCTTCTACGTCGGCTCAGATATTTTCTACAGCTATATAGTTGAAAACGGCTGGTGGAAACTGCTGATGGAGCAAAAGACGAAGGAAGGTTATTTCAAAGCGGCGCCTGAATTGAAAGAAAACATGCTGCGCGGCAAGTTTCCCAGCCAAATTCGCGAGCGTTTCCAGGAGTTAATCGAGTATTTCGGCCAGTCCCCTATTATCCTGCGTTCAAGCAGTCTTCTGGAAGATTCTTTCGGCAATGCCTTTGCGGGCAAATACGAAAGCCTGTTCCTTGTAAATCAAGGCAGCCCGGAACAGCGTTATTCTGAATTTGAAGAAGCAATTCGCAGAATTTATGCAAGCACTATGGATGAAGGCGCGCTGGCCTATCGTTTGGAAAGAGGGCTTAGCGAGCAGGATGAGCAGATGGCGCTGCTTGTTCAAAGGGTGTCCGGCTCTTACAAGAAGCGATACTTCTTTCCCGACCTTGCCGGTGTGGGAGTATCTTACAATACCTTTGTGTGGAAGCCTGAGATGGACCCGAAGGCCGGTATGCTTCGGCTGGTATTAGGCCTCGGCACACGAGCGGTAGAGCGAGTAGAGGACGACTACCCGCAGACAATAGCCCTCGATGAGCCGCTGTCGAGACCTTACGTGGAAAGGCAAGACGCAAAAAGATTCTCGCAGCATAAAATCGATATACTCGACACGCAAGAGAACTGTTTGAGAGCGATTGACGTAACCGAGGCGATTAATGAAGGCCTCGATATAAAGCTGGATTTGCTGGCGAGCGAGGACCGCGACACTCTGCGGCAAATGGCAGAGCTCGGCGTGAAAGGCCGGCAGGCATGGGTATTGACCTTCGAAAAACTGCTGGCTGAGACTAACTTTGCCCCAATTATGCAGAGACTATTAAAAACTCTGGACAGCCGGTATCAATATCCTGTTGACATAGAATTCACGGTGAATTTCACTGAGGATAATACATTCAGGATTAATCTGCTCCAGTGCAGACCGCTTCAGACCAAGGGTATAAAGGCAGGGACGCATCTGCCGAAAAACATCAAGCCGGAAAAAATCCTTTTCGAATCGCAGGGATATATTATGGGCGGCAGCATCTCGCATCCGCTAAAAAGAATTATCTACGTTGACCCTGCAAAATATGTTGAGTTGTCTATTTCACAAAAATACAGTGTAGCCCGGCTGATAGGAAAGCTGAACTCGCGCATAACCAGCAGAGAGACGGTGCCAACTATTTTGCTCGGGCCCGGCAGATGGGGCACAACGACACCCAGCCTGGGTGTGCCGGTCAACTTCGCTGAAATCAACCGAATAAGTGTATTGGCAGAGATAGCCTACGAAGGGGGCAACCTGATGCCGGAGCTTTCTTTCGGCACTCATTTCTTTCAGGATTTGGTTGAAAGTGACATCTTTTATGTGGCCATTTTTCCGCAGAAGGAAAACGTGGTATTTAACAATGAGAGACTACTTAGAATGCATAATTTGCTGGCCGATGTCTTTCCCGAAGAGAGCAAATATGAAGATGTAATTCGAGTTTACGATGTAGACTCAGAGCAACTACAAATTATGTCCGATGTCGTATCTCAAAGGGTTGTTTGCTTCTTCACCTGATGATTTTATTATCTGTCTGAGCTCTTAGTGGTGTCTGTCCGTGAACTTGGCATAAATGATGATGTGCAAGGAGGAGATGCCACCATCCGGCAAAAGTCAAAACGATATTGGGCGATACAGGAATCGAACCTGTGACCCGCTGATTAAGAGTCAGCTGCTCTGCCAGCTGAGCTAATCGCCCTGCCTGTAAACTAAAACTGGGCCCGCAAGGATTTGAACCTTGGACCAATGGATTATGAGTCCACTGCTCTACCGCTGAGCTACGAGCCCTTTAAATAACTCTAATTATTTTCAGCATAACAGCTTCCATATGGATTTGTCAATATCCTGTTTTTCGGGCATCCTTTTAATTGGGCTTTATTGGTGTCATTTTTGGTGTCAGTCATTCCCAAGAATCAGTTTTATGACAAATTTTGAGGCTCTTGTTTCAGAATAATCTCATAAATTTTAATCTTTGACAGTGCATGAAAAATTTTGTATAAATTAAACAACTATGATGTTTTCGGCTAAGATGCGCGTATGAAAATAAGTAAGGATAGCAATTATTTTATTAGCTGACGTGGCATAAACACGGTTGATTTGAAGACTGGTTGACTGTGCGGCTTTGGCTGGTGAGATAGACGCTGTGCTTATCAAATGACCGTAATATGAAAAGTCGTTTGCTATATGCGAAACTCAGCTAATTCGAATATAGGGGCAGGAAAAAACCAATCGGAGATATTGGAATTTGCTTCGCTGATAGCCCATCAGCTGCAATCACCTATCGGCACTGTTAGTACAATCTTAAATACGCTTGTCAGTGAGGCTGCTGGTCCTCTGACTTCAAAACAGAAAGATTTGCTGGCCCGGGCCAACGCTCGTTGTGAAGAAGGGGTCTCCACCGTTCGGCGCATGCTGGCAATTGTTTCTGCGATGACCAGCCGGGATAAAGCAGGTTTAAGCCATACCGATATAGCTGCGATTGTCCGCAAGGCCAAGGCTCGCTATGAAGAGAAAGCTCTCCAACTGAACGTAACGTTTACTGTGGAAACTAACGTTGACTCGGTATATGTGAAAGGTTCTGAACCTGCTCTGGCAGAGGTACTCAATGCTCTGGTCGATAATGCGTTAAAGTACACATCTGGGAACGGCCGAATCAGGGTTACTCTTTTTGGAAACTCTTATGAACAGATAGTTCATCTTTCGGTGGCTGATTCGGGAGTAGGAATTCCCGAAGGACTGCGTGAAAAAGTTTTTGAACCATTTTATCGTACTCCTGCTGCCAGAGACTCTAGCCGTACAGGAATAGGGCTCGGCCTTTCTTTCGTAAAAGCGGTTATCGAGGAGCTCGGCGGAACGGTACAGGCTGGAAAAGCCGACCTGGGTGGTGCAGAAATTATGCTCAAGCTCCCCATGGTTGAACGGGCCAGCGAGAAGCCGGCAGAAAAAGCTGCTGCCTTCAAAGTAATCATAATTGGTGGTGTAGCCGCCGGTCCAAAGGTGGCGTCCAAGGTCATCCGGTTATTGCCAGAGGCCGACGTTACTGTCATCGAGAAAGGTGAGTTTCTCTCCTATGCCGGCTGCGGCCTTCCTTACTATATTTCCGGTGTTGTGAAAAACCATGCGGAGCTCATGAGTACTCCTATGGGTGCTCTGCGGGACCTGGTCTTTTTCCAGAAAGTCAAAAATGTGCGGGTGCTAAGTCGAACCGAGGCGGTCGAGATTGATCGCACCGCCAAAGAAGTTCGCATTCGAGACCTCAGTAGCGGAGTAGAATCTAACCTTAACTATGATAAGCTCGTGCTCGCCACTGGCGCATCCCCTATACGGCCATCTATTCCAGGTAATGATCTAAGTAACATCTTCTGCCTTCATGGTGTTCGAGATGCAGAGGGAATCAGGGCTGCCCTGTTGGCAGGCAAAGCCCGAGATGTTGTCATTGTTGGAGGGGGTCTGATTGGGATGGAAACCACCGAAGCGTTAGTTAGTAGCGGATGCCGGGTGACAATAGTGGAAATGCTGCCGCATACTCTCCGGATTTTGGATCCGGAAATGGCCAAGCTGGTTGAGCTTCATCTTGAGTCAAAAGGGGTGAAAGTTCTTATTAACACGAAAGTTGAATCATTTCAAGGTGACGGTAGGGTGCAAACCGTTGTTACAGATAAAGGGGCTATTCCTGCGGATATGGTAATCATGGGAATTGGTGTTCGACCGAATGTTGCTTTGGCTCAGCGGGCGGCTCTTGAACTGGGTGAAACAGGTGCCATCAAAGTGGATGAGCATATGTGTACTTCTGACCCGGATATATATGCCGCTGGTGATTGTGTGGAGAGCAGAGATATTCTCACCGGCCGGTCTTGCTACGTACCACTTGGCTCTACCGCAAATAAGCAAGGCCGTGCAGCTGCGGTTAACTTGTGTGGCGGTAACGATGCTTTTCCAGGCGTTCTGGAAAGCACTGCGTGCAAAGTTTTTGATTATTGCGTGGCCCGAACGGGGCTGACTGAATCGGCGGCCAAGAAATTAGGCTACAAGGTTACCACAGCGCTGGTACCTGCCCCGGACAGGGCCAGCTACATGCCGACAGTGAAATTGCTTATGCTCAAGATCATCGTGGACAGCGATACTCGCCGGTTTCTTGGAGCACAGGCTGTAGGTCCGGGCGATGGTGATAAGCGCATCGATATTGCCGCCACGGCTATCACAGGCAGTATGACGGTTGACAAGGTGGCGAACCTGGACTTGTGTTATGCGCCGCCATACTCGCCTGCTATGGATAACATTATAACAGCGGCAAATGTGGCGCGAAATAAACTCGATGGTTATATGGTTGGCGTATCTGCAGAGGAAGTGCATAAAATGCTTGCAGAAAAGAAGGATTTCTTTTTCCTCGATGCACGCACAGTGGGTGAACATGAACAAGTTCGTTTGCCCGGAGCCACACTGATTCCGTTAGCTTCGCTTCGCGGACGGCTGGATGAAATACCCAGGGACAAAGAGATTGTGGCGTTTTGCCAGATATCTTTGCGCGGGTATGAGGCGGCTCTGGTCCTCAAGGCGGCTGGCTTTAATGATGTGCGCGTGTTGGATGGCGGCATGGCTATGTGGCCATATGAGAAAATTCAATGAGTGACAGGAAGATTGAGTATTGACTTTTCAGGAACATTACAATACATTACTACGCCAATTGTTAATACTGAATAGTTATGGTACTGTAAAATGTTTAAGGGTGAAGAATGGGACAGGAAAGAATTTTAATTATCGACGATGATCCTGATATTACCGAGGCGATGAAGGTAGTTCTGGAAAATCAGGGCTATGCCACAGATAGCGCTAAAGATAGTTCTAAAGGAATGGAGCGAATAAAAGCAGCTAAGCCGGATTTGATAATTTTGGACGTTATGATGAATACCACTAGTGAAGGTTTTCTCCTTTCCAGAGAATTAAAGAATGATCCTGAGTATAAACACATACCAATCTTGATGGTAACTTCGGTCAAAGAAAAAACAGGTATAGATTTCGAAACAGCTGCAGGAGACGAGACTTGGCTTCCGGTGGAAGGATTTTTAAATAAGCCTGTAAAGCCGGAAGTGCTTTTAGACAAAGTCAAAACTCTTCTTCACGGGCAATAGAAAACATAGAAACCCTTCTTTTGAGTAAGTGAAAGGTTAGCTATTTGTTGTTGGCAGCAGGAAGAATCGGTGATTGTGTTTTACATATGATGTTTTGTAGCATACAAACACCAGCCAATAGATGTGCTTGATATTAGGTGAAAGATGGAGATGGTTTTTGTAACTGAATTAAAGCCGTTTTTAGATGCCGTTTCCGAACAGATGGAACTTTATGTTCCAAAGAAAAGCGGCGAGTATTATATATATGTTAAATACGACCCTTCCTCCAATAAGGAGGTGGAGTTTAATAATATTCGCGCGTGTATGCCGATAAAAGAATTTTTGTTTCCACTGTGTGAGCTTGCTGCGATTTTTCCCGAGCCGCTTGAGCCGGAAGAAATAAAACCATTTGCTGTCTTCGGGCTTAAAGACTGTGATTTGCGCTCGATTGAAATTCTGGACAAAGTCTTTTTGGAAGATGAATTTAAAGACCAGTCCTACGTCGCCAGGCGGGAGAAAATGTTTATTGTGTCCTCCGATTGTTTTGAGCCTCGCGGCAGTTGCTGCTGCACCCTCTTTGGCGGCCGAAGTTATGCCGAAAACGGTTTTGATTTGAACCTTGCAAGAGTCAAAAACGGCTTCATTGTCGAGGCCGGCTCCGACAAGGGCAGAGAGTTTCTGCAAAAGCACAAGGACATATTTGTTGAAGTTTCCCTTGAAGCATCAACAGAAAGGGGCTCAATCCGAGCACGTACCCACGAGCAGCTTGAAGAAAACAATGCCGAATACAAACTTGATGGTCCCGTTAACGAGATTATGGGAAAGGGCGTGGATTCCGACGTCTTCGATATTGAATCACAAAAATGTGTCGAATGTCAGGCCTGCACACGGGTCTGTCCCACCTGTCACTGTTTTTATCTTTACGACACAAAGCAGAAAGATTATTTTAGCAGAATGAAGATGTGGGACAGTTGTATGCGGCTTGCTTATGCCAAAGTGGCCGGCGGTGCAAATCCGCGTAAAGTGCTCGGTGACAGGATTAAACACCGGCTGATGCATAAATTTTCTTTTTTCTTTGATAGATACGGCATAGATATGTGTGTCGGCTGCGGCAGATGTATCGACGCTGATTCTCACAAAATGGACATCAGGGTAGTTTTGAAAAAACTTAATGAAGAATTAAAGGACAGACCTAAAGTTAAAGTTGAGAAATGAACCGAAATCTATACCAACCCATAAATGGTGAAATCGTTGATATTATAGATGAATCCCCGACGATTAAAAGTTTTGTCGTTGTGCCGGAAGAAGAATTTCGTTTCCAGACCGGCCAGTTCGTGGAGCTGACTATGCCGGGCGTCGGAGAAGCGCCATTCACTCCTTCATCATCACCGGCAGACACCAAAAAGATGGAAATTACCATTATGAAAGCCGGTCGGGTAACAGATTTATTACACCAATGCAAAAAAGGGCAAAAAGTCGGTATTCGCGGGCCGTTTGGTCACGGTTATCCGATTGATGATTTTGTTGGGAAACACGTTTACATTGTTGGCGGCGGCGTGGGTTTGGCGCCAATAAGGTCTTTGTTTTTGACCCTTGTTGACAGGATAAAAGACTTCAAATCTGTAGTTTGCCGGTTCGGGGCCAGAACGCCGGAAGATTTTATTTATAAGAAAACCCTTTTTGGCCCCTGGCAGAAGATTGCAGGTGTGGATATGAAGCTCACCGTTGACAAGGCGGACGATACATGGAAGGGCAATGTAGGTGTGGTAACTACTATCCTTGCAACCAGCGACGTGGACATTAAAAACGCGGTCGGGGTAGTCTGCGGTCCGCCGATTATGATGAAATTTGCCACGCTAAAGCTGGTGGAGTTCGGGTTTGCGCCTCAAGATATTTATCTTTCTATGGAAAAGAATATGAGCTGCGGCGTGGGCAAATGCGGCCATTGTATGATAGGCAAATTCTATGTCTGCAAAGATGGGCCGGTCTTGACCTACGAGCAGGTGGAAAAATATTACGACATTTTCGATTAAGAGCGAAGCAAGGTTTTGTATGGCGGCAAAGCTGATAATTGATTTGGCAAAATGCACAACTCAGGGACAATCCGGTGTGCGGTGTTCATATAAGCATCATCCTGAGAATAAAGGGATTGATTCGCTGCTGGAGATGGTTCGTTTTGCTCTTGTATGCCGCAGGTGTGAAGCAGCACCGTGTATAAATGCCTGTCCACAAGGAGCATTAGAGAAAATACCGAGCAAAAATAATGATGCAGGCGTGCTCAAACGAGCAAATATGTTATGCACCGGCTGCGGCACCTGTGCTATGGCGTGCCCGTTCGGAACAATATATACGGATTTGATACCATATCCATCCAGCGTTTGCGACTTGTCCAAAGGTAGGTTGAAAAAGGGTGAAAAACCGTTATGCGTTACCACCTGTGCGGACAAAAGCATAGACTACAGAGAGGTAGATTTGTCAAAAGAAAGTGATTTGGTGGAAGTCTTTGACGGTATCGTTGTCAAAGTAGCAGGTGGTCAGCTGTGGGAACCATTTTTAAGGAAAGAAAAAAAGGAAAAGACAAATAAATGACTGAGACATCACAGAGTTTGTTCCAGCTTTTATTCTGGATTTTTATTTTTCCGGGTTTTTTATTTTCTGCTGGTCTTGGCTTGATTGTTTCCTGGATAGTTCGCAAGGTCAGCGCCCTTGTGCAGTGGCGTGTCGGCCCGCCGTTTCTTCAGCCTTTTTATGATGTTATTAAACTTACGGGCAAGGAAACTCTCATCCCTCAGGAGGCACAACGAACGGTTTTTACGACAGCGCCGCTTGTTGGTTTGGCCGGAGTGTTATTGCTCGCGATAATTCTCTGGCGGATTACCATCGACCAGACGGCTTTCATCGGTGATATTATCGTGGCGATTTATTTGATGACTCTGCCGTCTTTAGCGTTGATTTTCGGCAGCAGCGCCAGCGCCAGTCCTCATGCCTCGGTCGGAACAGGCAGGGAAATGAAATTGATTATGAGCTATGAGCTGCCGTTGGTTCTGGCTTTTATCGTGGTGATTATAAAAACCGGCGGACAGCTTAGTTTGGTTGCAATTGCTCAGCAGGTACCTGTTTTTAGCATTTCCGGAATGCTTGCATTTCTGGTCGCCTTGTTGTGTGTCCAGGCAAAACTTGGATTTGTTCCATTCGATATAGCTGAGGCGGAAACCGAGCTTGGCAGCGGCGTTCTGATGGAGTATTCGGGAGTTTTGCTTGCCGTTTGGAAGATTGTTCAGGCAATGATGCTCGTAGTGCTGCCTTTGTTTTTAGTAATGGTGTTCCTCGGAGGTATTAGCGCAGACTTTTTATCAGGCCTTGCAACGCCTATTGACAATTTGCCTGTGGTTGGCACTTTGCCTGTGGGCGTAATAGTTTTGATTGCTTTTGTCATCACCGGCCTGCTGGCAAGATTCAGCAAGTATATAGATATATTATTTTTACTTAGTTTAATTGCTGCCTGCATATTAGCGGGGCTCGGCAAATACGTATTAGTAGTGGTTTTGATTATCCTGATAAAGAACACCAATCCGCGTGTGCGGATTGACCAGGCGATGAAGTTTTTCTGGGTTTATTGTGGTATTGCTTTAGCTGCGGCTGTTATCCTGGCTTTAATAGGCAATGCTTATGGCATCAGCTGGCTGTAAGGTGAATTTATGAGTTGGAAAATATGGTCATTAAAAAAATCGCCGTGGGTATTTCACGTTAATACCGGTGCGTGCAACAACTGCGATATCGAAATTGTTAATTTGCTGACACCGAAGTTTGACGTCGAAAGATTTGGTATCAAGCTGGTTGGCTCTCCGCGGCACGCTGATGCTTTGCTTGTAACAGGCGTAGTAACGCGTCAGGCGGCTCCGCGATTGCAGGAAGTATATCGCCAGACCCCCAAACCATGTGTAGTCTTTTGCATGGGTGCCTGTGCCTGTAATACGGGAATATTCAAAGGTGCCTATCACGTGGTAGGGCCGGTGGATAAAATAATCAAAGAAATTGACCCTAATGCAATTATTGCCTACGTTCCGGGCTGTCCACCGAAGCCGGAGGCTATGATATCCGGTGTGGTAAAAGCATTGTCTGCCCTATAACAGGATATAATATGAACATAGAAGAACTAAACAGCAGATTATCAACAATAAAAAACAAACTCATAGCTATCGAGCAGAAGCCAAGAAACAGGATATACCTTTTATGCGAGGCCGAAAATAGCTTCGCCGTCAGCAAATTTCTGTTTGAGGATGTCGGCTGCAGATTCGTGATTGCTACCGGCATCGATGCCGATGACTGTTTCGAGATTTTATACCATTTTGCATATGACCAGTTAGGCTGTTTGATTACTGTAAAAGCCTTCATTCGAGACCGTGAAAATCCGGCGATTGAATCTATTACTCCGTTTTTGCCGGGCGCGGAGTGGATAGAAAGGGAAATACACGACCTGTTGGGAATAAATTTTAAGAATCATCCCAATTTGAAACGACTAATACTGGCTGATGATTGGCCGGAAGGTGTTTATCCGTTGAGGAAAGAAGCGAAAAAATGAAACAAACTGTTAAGAAACCAATTCTTGCGGTTGGCCCGTTTCATCCGTTGCAGGAGGAAATGGAATTTTTCCAGCTTACCGTGGACGGCGAAATCGTAACTGATATTGACGTAAGAATATCCTACAACCATCGCGGTATGGAGAAAATCAGTGAGACGCTGCAATTTGACCAGGTCCCGTTTTTGGTTTCCCGCATTTGTGGTATTTGTTCAGCTTCGCACCCGCTGGCTTACATAAATGCTGTCGAGGATATTGCCGGTGTAACAGTTCCTGAACGGGCACAATATATACGCGTAATCATCAACGAGCTTGAACGCATCCACAGCCATATTCTCTGGGTAGGTCTGGCAGGGCATTTTATCGGTTATGACACCGTCTTTATGTGGGCGTGGAAATACCGCGAGCCGGTGCTTGATTTGCTCGAAGAAATCACCGGCAACAGAAATAATTATGGAAATGTCAAGGTCGGCGGCTGTCGCGAAGATATCTCTGATGATATTAAGCCGAAAATACTTAAAGAGCTGGATAAAATCGAAAAGAAAATGGAGATGCTCACCAAGGCGGTGCTTGACGACCCTGTTTTACACGCCCGGCTTAAAGGTATAGGGGTATTGAGCAAAGAAGACGCTATAAAATACGCCGTAACAGGCCCAACAGCCAGAGGCAGCGGGGTTGCTATCGATGTAAGGCGTGATGATCCTTATGCGGCTTATGGAGATTTAGACTGGAACGTAATTACCCAGCCCGAGGGCGATGTCTTCGCAAAGGCTGTCGTTCGTCTGCTTGAAATCTTTGAATCCATTAAGATGATTAGACAGGCGCTGAAAAAACTGCCAGGCGGCCCCGTTACTATAGAAGTCAAGGAAATCCCTCCGGGCGAAGGATGCGGTCATGCTGAAGCTCCGAGAGGCGAGACGTTCCATTATGTTCGCAGTGACGGCGGCAACAGGCCGGTCCGCCATAAAATCAGAGCTCCGAGCTATGTTAATGTACCCTCGTTCAAGGCTTCGTGCCTTGGCGGGCATATTGCCGATGTCACACTTACACTTGCAGCAGTTGACCCCTGCTACAGTTGCACCGAGAGATTAGCTGTGGTTGACCAGCATAATAACATTACGCACAACTACGAAACATTGTTACAGCGGAGCCGCGAAAAAACAGCACAGATTCAAAAAGTTCTCGGCTCGTCGGGACTAAAGATGGAGGATTTATAAGTTGGATAAAACTTTACTCATCCCTGTTTTTCTGCCTTTGATTGCAGGCTTTGTAATGCTTTTTTTGCCGAATAAGGTGAGATTATTACCCAAGGTATTAACACTAATTATTTCGGCTTTTGTATTTGTACAGGCCATCTGCATATTCTCTCTTGGCCGGCTTGATTATGCCTGGTCTGTTTTTCAAATAGGCAATCTGAAATTAGATTTACTGCTAAGCGCTAAACCTTTAGGGACATTTATGTTGATGTTCGCTATGGGCTTTGGCCTGTTGATAACCTTGTATTCACTCAAATCAATGGCCGGCGCTAAACACTTAAATATCTATTATGGCTCGATTCTTCTTACCATAGGCGGCTCAGCTGGAATACTGCTTTCCAATCATCTTTTGTTTCTGCTTGTTTTCTGGGAGATTGTTACAGCATCGCTGTATCTTTTGATAACTACAGGCGGTAAAAATTCCAACTTTGCGGCAACCAAAAGTTTCGCGGTAATTGGAGCTTCCGATGCCGCCCTGTTGTTCGGCATATTAATGGTATGGATATTTTCAGGCACATTTGTTATCTCGGATATCAGCATTGCGACCACTTCGACTTTTTCCATTATAGCTTTTCTGCTGCTTATGACAGCCGCCATTACCAAAGCGGGTGCAATGCCTTTGCATACCTGGCTGCCTGCCAGCGGCGAGTATGCCCCCGTTTCCGTAATGGCACTTTTGCCTGCTGCAATAGATAAACTCCTGGGGATTTACTTGCTCCTGATAATTGTTCGTCAAATTTTCGTTCTGCAGTCCGGCGCTTTAAATTTAATCCTTGCACTGATTGGCGCCGCTACGATTATTATTGCTGTGATGATTGCGATGGTTCAGCACAATCTCAAGAGGCTGCTTTCCTATCATGCCATCAGCCAGGTTGGGTATATGATTCTCGGCATATCAACGGGAACGGCTGTGGGGATTGCCGGCGGAGTATTCCATATGCTGAACAACGCGATATATAAATGCTGCCTGTTCCTGTGCGGCGGGGCGGTCGAGCAGCAAAGCGGCACTGCCGAGCTTGACAAACTTGGCGGGCTGGGCAAAAAAATGTCTATTACTTTTTCTGCTTGCCTGATAGCTGCTTTAAGTATTTCCGGCATACCGCCATTCAACGGATTTGTTTCAAAATGGATGATTTATCAGGGCGTAATCGAGATGGGGACGACGCAGGCCGGTATCGCGGCAAAATTGTGGCCTATCTGGCTTACTTGCGCTATGTTTGCAAGCGCACTTACTTTGGCGTCGTTTGTTAAACTGATACACTCTGTGTTCCTCTCCCGCCTGCCGCAGGAGTTGAAAAATGTGAAGGAGGTTTCACCTTTACAGACGTTCCCGATGATTGTGCTTGCTGTGCTATGTGTATTTTTCGGAATTTTCTACCACGTGCCGCTTAAACTTTTTATTTATCCGGCTCTGAATATAGAACCGGGCGGCGTGATTTTTGGCAAGTGGGACTCAATTCTGGCCACAACGGTGATGCTGTTTGGTATTATTCTTGGCCTGTTAATTTTATTCGTCGGGTTTTTGGCGAGAAAGGCCAGAGTCGTGCCTACGTGGACCTGTGGTGAGGTTCAAGCCGATGAGCAGATGGCGATACCCGGAACGCATTTCTACAAGACGGTTTCTTCTATGAACGGCCTGAAACAGCTTTACGCCGGCCAGGAAAAAGGCTTCTTCGATTTATACAATCAGGGCGGGAAAGCAGGCCTGGCTTTGACTGGATTTCTGCGGTGGCTGCATTCAGGAATCCTGCCGGTGTATCTGACTTGGGTAACGCTGGGATTGCTGATTATCCTGTTTATACTTTGTAAGATTTGGTGAGGCAAATATGGCCGTATTTTATATTTTGCTGCTGTTTATGATAATTGCTGCGATTATCGCGGTAGAAACTAAAGACCTTTTAAGCTCTATAATATGCGTCGGTGCAATTGGCATCGGAACTTCTATAATGTTCCTGTTCCTTCGTGCGCCTGATATCGCAATAACACAGATTGTCGTGGAGGTTTTGGGGTTAATCATCCTGATTCGTGCCACAATCTCTCGCGACCTTACTTTCATTACCGGGGATAGAGAATTTTTTGGGACAGTTATTTCAGTAGTTATTATCTTTGTAATCTTCCTCGCAGGGATAAAAGTTTTTGAAACTTTACCCGACTTCGGCACGCCTCTCATCACCGAAGTAGCAAATGCTGCTTCTAATACCTATATAAAGGAAGGGTTTGCAAAAACAGGAGCTGCAAATATCGTAGCTTCGGTTATCCTTGATTATCGGGGCTATGATACTCTCGGCGAAGCGACCGTGCTGTTTACTTCGATTATCGGGGCAACAATTATACTCCGCAAAAAAGCTAAAAAGATGCTGGAGGAACCGGACAAATGAAAGGGATGACGGTAATAGTAAAGACTGTTGCCAGTTGGGTCAAAGTACTTATATTTTTGTTTGGTATTTACATCGTTATTTTTGGCCATCTGACCCCGGGCGGCGGATTTGCCGGAGGCGTGATTCTGGCATCCTCTTATGTGCTGCTTATGCTCGCATACGGCAGAGAATTTGCAGAAGAAAATCTTTCTTTGCCTCTTGCTTCAAAGCTAGATTGCGTCGGCGCTTTCCTCTTTGCCCTTATAGCGATTTTGGGTTTTGTTTTCGGCGGCGTTTTCTTCGTAAACTTCCTGGTCGGGTATAGTCAGCCGTTACGACTTATAAGTGCCGGCACCATCCCGCTGTCGAACATTGCGATTGGTTTGAAGGTTGGTGCGTCTCTATTTCTGATAATTCTTACCCTCTCGATATTTAGACCTGATGTATCAACAGGTAAAAAGGAGTAAAACGATGCCTTATGCGTTATGCTTTTTACTGTTTATGGTCGGACTGTATTGCACGGTCGTCAAAAAAAATATAGTAAAGATTGTAATCGGTCTGGCGGTTATGGAATATGCAGTCAATCTTTTCCTGATTATGCTCGGCTACAGAACTGGAGGAACAGCGCCAATCATCGACAAAACTTACCTTGAACCGGTAACAGGACAGATTACCGCCGGCTTTATCAATACCTCGGTCGACCCGCTGCCGCAGGCGCTTGTGCTTACTGCAATCGTTATCGCTTTAGGTTCTCTGGCCTTGATGGTTTCGATGTGCATCAGAATATATGAGAAATACGGCACCCTTGATATTACTGAAATAAGGAGATTAAAAGGATGAATGTTCCGCTTCCTGTTTTCATTGCTATACCTTTAGTGGCCGCATTTGTGCTGCCGGTATTCGGCAGGAAAGGCAAAGGTGCTGCAACAATCTTGGCCAATCTGGCAACTATTTCGCTGCTTGTGCTGGCTGTCGCGTCTATTGGACGGTCCGCCGTATATGAGATAGGCAAATGGTCCATACCGCTTGGAATCAATCTTGTACTTGATGGTTTGAGTTCTCTGTTGCTTTTGACCGTTAGTGTCATCAGTGCCGCTTCCATGCTTTTTAGCGTCAGATATATGGAGCAATACACCGCCAAGTCAAAATACCTCAGCCTGTTTATGCTTATGGTAGCTGGTATGAACGGCCTGGTTCTTTCCGGGGACATATTCAACCTGTTTGTATTTTTGGAAATTGCTTCTCTGGCGTCCTATGCTCTTGTCGGCTTCGGCTGTGAGCATGAAGAACTGGAAGCGTCTTTTAAATATATGGTCCTCGGCAGTATCGCTTCCATATTTATTCTTTTTGGGATTGCTCTTGTTTATGGCAATACCGGCGCACTTAATATGGCCTATATTTCAAAAGCCATTCAGGCTTCGGGGCTAAATGCCGGCCTTGGCTTTGCCCTGTGCCTGTTTATTGTCGGCTTCGGCCTGAAAGCTGCCTTAGTGCCTTTCCATGCATGGCTGCCTGACGCACATCCATCAGCCCCGGCCCCTATCTCCGCTATGCTTTCTGGAGTGTTGATAAAAACACTCGGCGTTTATGCTCTCGTTCGCGTAATTTTCAACGTATTTGGTGTATCTGTTCCAATAAGCTGGGTTTTAATCGTTCTTGGTCTCCTGAGCATGATAGTTGGGGTGTTTTTGGCTGTTGGTCAGTGGGATTTTAAACGTCTTTTAGCATATCACAGCATTTCACAAATGGGCTATGTTATGCTTGGAATCGGATTAGGAGCTCTTATCTTGGCCAAAGGCGGCAATATTGCTTGGGCTTCGCTGGCAATCCTCGGCGGATTATTTCACCTTGTTAACCACGCCGTATTTAAGTCTCTGCTTTTTTTGACGAGCGGCTCCGTCCAGATGGCCACAGGAACGAGATATTTAAAAGAATTGGGAGGCCTTGCCGACAGGATGCCTGTAACACGCGCAACCTGTACCGTAGCATCTGCCTCTATCGCTGGCATACCTCCTTTCAACGGTTTTTGGAGCAAGCTGATTCTCGTGGTGGCCGCGGTTCAGGCAGGTTTTTGGGCGATAGCCGCCGTTACTGTTCTGGTGAGTTTGGTTACCTTAATTTCGTTCCTTAAGGTTCAGCGATATGTCTTCCTTGGCGAATTACCTGAAAATCTTCAGTCCGTTAAGGAAAATAAAAACTCTATGCTCGTTGCTATGATATTTCTGGCTTGTCTATGTGTGCTTATGGGATTGCTTGTGATTGTGCCGTCTTTGAGGGCCAATATTCTTGACCCGGCCGTAAAGGTGCTGACGGACGGACTTTTGTATTCAGCTAATCTAATTAAGACATAGTTTCGAAGGATTGAACTTATGAGGCGTCTGGTTTATTTTATTTTAGGATTTATTATCTGGATTATCTGGACTTGGCCTTTTGTTGACGGCAAAATTGATATCATGGTTGTGGTAGCTGGATTGATAGCTGCTGCCGGCGTTGCGGTTTTGTTCCATGAGATGTTGCCAAAAGAGCACCATGTGTTTTTGTCGCCGCTGCGGCTGTTTTGGTTTTTGGTGTATGTGCCGGTATTTTTCTATTATATGGTAAAAGCTAATTTCGATGTGCTTTATAGGGTGCTTCATCCTGCGATGCCGATTAAACCAGGGATTGTAAAAATAAAAACCAGTCTAAAGACCGGCTCCGGTATTACTGCTCTTGCCAATTCAATAACCCTGACGCCGGGTACTATGACGGTTGATTTAACCGATGACGGTTTCTTGTATATCCACTGGATTAACGTCCGGTCTGGTGACATCGAGCAGACAACAAAAAATATTGCCGGCGTATTCGAATGGTTTATCAAAAGGATTTTTGAATAAAAAAAGAAAGAAAACTTATGATAACAGTATTTTATATCGGCTTATTTCTATGTTGTTTTTTGTGCCTGTATCGAATCGGTCGAGGCCCAACCGCGCCGGATAGAACCGTGGCTATTGATATATTGGGCATAGTCATAGTTGGTTTTTGTGCCCTCATCGGAGTGGAGACGGGAAAGGATTTTTACCTGAACATCGCGCTTGCGTGGGCGCTGTTAAGCTTTATCGGTACTATCGCATTAGCAAAATTCCTGGAGGGCAGAAGCTTCGATGAGTGAGATTATTGGATACATATTGATAACAATTGGGATTTTCTTTGATATAGCCGGCTGTATAGGTTTGGTCCGTTTGCCCGATGTTTATAACCGCTTACAGGCCTCAACAAAATGTGTAACTCTCGGTACTATTTTACTTTTGATTGGCGTCGCCTTGGTCAGTAATGTAGCGGCCTTGAATGCCAAAGCTATAATCTGTGCTGTGTTTATACTGATAACCTCGCCTACGGCCGCACATGCAATCGCCAAAGGCGCTTACGCTTCCGGCGTAAAACTGTGGGAGAACAGCGTTGTCGACAAATACGGAAAGGACATCGGCAAGAAAACGAAATAATATTCAGCCCAGAATACAGGAGTTTGAAATTGCGTTTACCAAAGTTAAGAGAATTGAAAGAAGCAGTAACGGCGGTTTTATCCCCGCGTTTTACTACCAGATTCCCCGCTAAGCCGTGTGTCGTGCCGGCCAATTATAGAGGAAAACCCGAGTTTGACCTCGACTCTTGCATTGGCTGCGGTGCATGTGTAAATGCTTGTCCGACTCCCGAATGCTTAAGCATGGTCGATGACTTGGAAGCGGACCCGCCCGTAAGAAAAATAACCCATCGGTATGATACCTGTATCTTTTGCGGCAATTGCGAGGCCAACTGCACAACGGAAACGGGCATAAAGCTCTCAAAAAAATGGGACTTGGCCACGCTGAATAGAAATGACACCATCGAAACTCACGAATTTGAGTTGCAGTTATGTGAGAAGTGCGGCGAAGTAATAGGAACGAAAAAACACCTCATCTGGCTTTATGAAAAACTCGGCCCCTTGGCCTACACCAACCCTTCATTGCTGATTGCCAAAAGCGGTCAGCTTCATACAAAGCCGCAGGATATTCAGCCTCAGTCAAAATCCGACGGGTCGCCCGAAACAAGTGATTTTATGCGAATCCTGTGCCCAAAGTGCAAATGTGAGCTGAATATCCAATTGTAAAAATGCTATGGCCACCGCCAAACAACTCTTCGAGCAGCTAAACAAACTTCGCGGCTCTAAAACAGTTTTAGTTGGAATCGGCAATACCTTAAAAGGTGACGATGGAATTGGTCCGGTTGTCTGTCAGCAGCTCCGACAGGCGATAGTCTCTGCCGAATTGATTGATGCCGGCACCGTTCCCGAAAATTATATCCAGCGGATTATAAAGAAGGCGCCGCAGAATCTGCTTATTATTGATGCTGTCGACTTCCAGGCCGCACCGGGAACGATAGAAATATTCAGGCCTGAGCGGTTAAACTCATTTGTTTTCTCAACACATGCTCTTTCGCCGCGTTTGTTTGCCGAAATGATTACCCAAAGCATTAAGGTAGATGTGTGTTTTGTTGGTATTCAGCCGGCGCACACTCGGCTGGGCGACCCTATGTCACCGCAGGTATGTCAGGCGGCTCAGCAGCTGACGCAAATGTTGATTGACGTTTTCCCTCCGATACAGCCAGCCCCGTGACTTGCTAACTACTTGTAATCCTCGATTTCAGATCGAAATCGAGCCATAACCTGTTGTCGGGAATGTGCTTACAACCAGTCTTTGGGATTACGAGTCCGCCGCTCTACCGTTGAGCTGCAAGCCCTTACTGCAATTGCCCAAATTATAGCCGCGAATTTCTGGCTTATCAAAAGCAAAAATACGCAAGAATGTTTGTTTACCTGATTGTTTCTTCGATTGCTCGTGCCACGATGTAGTCCGGCAGCTTCCCGAGAGCAGGTTTGTCCTCGTAAGCGGATATAATACTCCCATCTGGGAAAGCCCCGACTTCTTTAATTAGCTCATCGGTCAGTTCCCATATTCTTTCTTCCGTCATCTCAACTTCTGCTTTGGCACGCGCAGCTTCCACCAAGACCTCAAATTCCGCCCGGCTGTCGTACCAGTTCAGCTGCATCTCCAATTCAGCGGCCTCCTGTGCCCTGATGCGGTCAAAGGTATATTGAATCCCAATCGGATTGTAGGTTTCCAGCCGTTCATCCACAAAGGCCAAGCACGCATCCATATACGCAGCGTATTTTTCCTCATCAAAGTTCCCGAATCCCTGTTTTGTAATCTCCTCCTTCAGCAGCTTTTCTATCCTCGCTGCTAAAACTTTCTTATTGGCTTCCAGACGCTCATACAGGGCTTCGTAGTACGCCTTCAAAAGTATGTTTGTTTCGTTCATCTCTCTTTCCTTACGAATGGGCTTGGCTTATGCCGATTTAACCTTAATTAGTTACACCAGCGGTATATTGTCAAGCTGAAATTTGTTCTAAGCTGCGGGGCAAAAAGTAATAAAATATCGTTGGCTATCAGCCGCTTTTAGTGTAAAATAGGTAAAAGATGCTTGTTTAGGTTTTGGAATAAAGATGATGAGGGACGTATGATGAAGAATCTTGTTTACGGTATATTAGCTGTTTTAGCGGTAACGGCCTGTGCATCCACGGCGGCGCCTGAACCGGCTATCGTGCAGGGGCCGGATGATTGGACGATAGATGTAACATTTGGGCACCCGCAGCAAATCGTATTACAGTTGGATGGTGACAAGCAATCGAAGCGATATTGGTACACGATAATAACGCTTACCAACAAGACAAGTCGCGATGTCGATTTTTATCCGAAGTGCGAGCTGATGACCGATACTTTGCAGGTTATACCGGCTGGCAAAGATACCCCGGCAGCGGTTTTTGAGCAGATAAAAAAGCGTCACGAGCGCAAGTTCCCGTTCCTCGAATCTCTGGAAAATGCCGATAACAAAATACTTCAGGGTGAAGATAACACCAGAGATATCGCCGTCATCTGGCCTGATTTTGACCCTGACGCTAAGGAAATAAAAATATTTATAGCCGGTTTGAGCAATGAAACAATCGCTCTTGACCATCCGACGGCCAAAGACGAAACAGGTAAGCCGGCCAAAATTTATCTGCGAAAAACTCTCGAATTAAGCTATAAGATCGGCGGCGACGCGATTTTCAGGTCCAGGACCAAGCCGATTTACCAGAACAAACGCTGGGTTATGAGATAAGAAACAGCCGAAGTAACTCTCTTCCAGAGGAGTCTGAGGCATGTTTGTACCTTACGCTGTAGATGCTCCGTTTGATCGCCAGCCGGTGGCGAACTGGCTGGTAGTGGGGGTGATATTCTTGGTGTTTGTCCTTCAGGTGGCAACTTCCGAAAAGCAGGCATCCGAAAAGTCCCAAAAGGGAATTGATCGCCCGGTAGAAGACGTGCTCAGAGTAAGGACAGATGCGGAGGAAGCTGCCGCAAAGCAGGCGGAAAAAGAAGAAAAACCGGTTTTTACCGGGCCGATGGCGCGGTTTGTCTTGGACGGCTGGGGGACAGGTTTGTTCACATATAGTTGGCTGCACGGCGTCGGCATCAAGGGCTTTGTCAGGGTGATAGGTAATTTGATTTTCCTGTGGGCTTTTGGTAATGCCGTATGCTCCAAACTGGGCAATAAACTCTATCCGTCAATTTATCTCGGGTTAGGATTGCTGGCGGGGGTAATTCACTTGGCTATTGGTTCCGGCCAGGCGTTGGGGGCGGGCGCGGTTATATGCGGTATCGTGGGAATGTATATCGTGCTTTTCCCGGAGGATTCGATGAGCTGTTTCGTTTTACTGCCGCGCCCGATGGCGGTAAGTGTTTCAGGTTGTTGGATGGTTCTTCTTTGGTTTGTTTTTGATATCCTCGAGGCGTTATCGAGCGGCCAAAGCATAACGTATTATGCCCATATTTTGTGCGTGGGGGCAGGGGGGGGGCTGGCGATACTGATGCTGAAGAAAAATTGGCTGGTAATGGAAAGCGACGAGAAGTCGATTTTGCAGATGTTCTCGAAAAAGGAAAACGAGGAAGAACTAGATAAAGAGGGGGAAAAGAAAGGCGAAAAACAGGAGTCGAAAGATTCGCAGACAGTTGAGAAACAATTGACGACGGCTGACGGAGCAAAAGCCGAGCTGAATCCCATAAGCAGCGCGAGCCATTTTCCCGCCGGTGGCGATAGCCGCGTAGGCCAGCCGGCGCCGGCCGCCGCCTTGCAGCAGAAAACTGCTCCCGTGGTGGAAAAACCTCAGGACGATTTTATTCGGTTCAAATGCGAGTGCGGACATAGAATCAAATTGCATAAAAAAGACGCCGGCAAGGCCGGCCGATGTCCCAAATGCTCAAGGTGGCTTGAAGCTCCGAGACAATAGTTTTTTGTTGACAGGCAGCGGCTGTAATTGGTAAAGTCGGGCCGTTATTGAGGAGTATACTTTCATCCCTCGAAGGCATATTCCTATGAAGAAAATATGAGGGAACTTGCATTGCTTGGCCAATAAAGGCCTAAGGAGAAGATATTTTGGAAACAGGTAAAGTAAAATGGTTTAACGAAAGAAAAGGATATGGTTTTATCACTCCCGACAGCGGCGGTAAGGATTTGTTTGTCCATCACTCCAACCTCGCGGAAGGAGCAACGTCTCTTAATGAGGGCCAGGCGGTGGAGTACGAAGCCGCGCAGGGGCAAAAAGGCCCTGAGGCAACTAAAGTCAAGCCCGTCTAAGCGAACTGCGTATTTCAACAACTGAATGAGAAAACCATCGGCCCTGCCCAATAGCGGGGCCTTTTTTATGCGATGTTGTGTCTTTCAGTTCAGCCATCTTTTTTATTTGCTTTGTTGCTTTGCTCCTGCGTAACACTAATACTCCTCATGACGGCTTCCGGAAACAACAGCAACTTTCCCTTGATTTTTCCCCCAAAATATGTTAAAATACCCCCCAGTTTATCAGTAGATAAACACACGTGTCCCGCCCCTCCAAGGGGCGGGATTTCAGCCCAGCAGGGCAAGTCTTCAAGCCAGCAGGCCCAAGTTTGTATCCCGCACCAATTGAGCTTAGCTCACGACTATTCGGTGCGGGGAATAACTAACAACTAAATGGAGACCTTTACAATGTCCACCGAATCCCAACTTCTCGCCAACCGTCTTAACGCCCTAAAATCTACCGGCCCCCGCACCATCGAAGGCAAGGCCGTCGCCTCTCAAAACTCTATCAAGCACGGCCTGTTGGCTGAGTGCGATGTAATCACCTCCGAAAGCCAGGACGACTTCCGTCTATATCGTCAGCAGTTGCTCGATGAGTTAAACCCCGCCAGCCCTATGGAATCCATCCTCGCAGAGCGCATCGTTACCCTCTCTTGGCGATTAAAACGTGCTGGCCGCTTCCAGAACCAGGCCATCGACACCTTGAACGCCGACCAGACTAACGACCCGTTTAAAAAACTTACCCAATCCTTGTCTTTCAACTTCCCCGGCAAATCACCGAGTAGTACTGACAACTCCAACTGCGAACTGCCCCTCGGCCGTTTGGCCGTAAAAGATTTCGCAGATGCTCGAGTCCTTGAACGCCTCTTAATGTATGAACGCCGGCTGGAAAGCAGTCTCTACAAAACCCTCCTCGAATTCCAGCGCATAAACATCGCCAGAAAATTAAAAGACGAGGGCTTCTAAAATGCTTTTAAACATCCGTGTTAATTTAGATAACTTATACTCAATTTTCCGTTTGGGATTTCTTATTTTGGTAATTGGGATTTATTTGAAATTTGATATTTGTCTTTTGAAATTTTCCTCTTCCTTGTGTCTTAGTGTCTTTGTGGCAGGAAATTCAATCAATCAAAACAACAAAATTATGCAAAACGAACCCAATTTTTCAAAAAGTCAAATGTTTATAACCTTATTAAAAACAACGAGTTACAGTGGAAAAATGAAATTGGACACTTGGTTAAAACGAACCCAAACGAACCCAATTTATTTGGCAGGCAAATCGATAATTCTTTTACACCTTGGGCATTGGACCTTGTCGGATTTGAAGTTAGGCGGGATTTTCAATTTCAGGCCGCACAGGCAGGTCAGGAAAACGAACTGGTTTATTTTCCGCATAATATCGCCGACCTGGCGCATCTGTTCGGTGCGCTGTTTATCTTTGGCTTCGGCGCCGGCCTGTCGCAAGGCGATATCCTCTTTGGTCAAGGCGGCGGCGGGGACGATTGTTTTATGATGCGTTATGCGAGTGTAAGAGTCGGAATAATCCTTGAAAGACACGCCGCTGCTCATACTGCGGAGGATTTTGATTCTCTCTGAAATCGGCGGGTGCGTGCTGGTCAGATCAGAAAGTTTCATACTCCTGGCTTTCTTAAAGGGATTGACGATATACATCGGGGCGGTAACTTTATTGGCGGCGGCCAACTGCGGTGACGGGTCGCCGGCGATTTTTTCAAGCGCGCCGGCGAGCCCTTCCGGGTAGCGCGTGAGGCGCGCGGCGCCGGCGTCGGCGAGATATTCGCGCTTTCTTGAGAGCGCGAAATACAACAGATAGGCCATTATGGGCGCAACGATAGCGGCGATTATGGCAATTACGAGCATAATCAACTGTGCCTGTCCGGCGTTTTTGCCGCCGGATGAATACCGGCGCCGAGAACCCATCGAGCTATAAAACATACTTCGCAAAAAAACCTGCGATATTAATACAATCGAGCCGAGCATTATTCCCGCGAGCGTAACGTAAAGAATATCACGGTGGAGGATATGGCTCATTTCGTGTGCGATGACGCCCTGAAGCTGGTCGCGATTGAGCCGGCCCAGCAGACCCGCGGTTACCGCTACCGAGGCGGACTTGGGGCTTCGGCCCGTGGCGAAGGCGTTCGGGGCGGGGTCGGGTATGAGATAGACTTTGGGAATCGCGGGCAGGCCGGCGGCGATTTTCATCTCCTCGACCACGTTGAACAACTGCGGGTACTCGTCGTGGGTGACAAGCTTGGCGTTGCTGGCATTGAGAAGGATGTGGTCGCCGGATGAGAAGCTGACTATCATCAGGATAAACCAGAGTGTTGCAGCGAAAGCCATTCCCCAAAAACCGGCATAATTGGTTTGAATCACCCGAGGCGACTGCATTTGTTGTCGCGGCATCAGGAAACCACCGGCAGGGTCGAAAATCGAGCCGATGACGTAACCCAGCAGTAACAGAACAACTACCATCAACGCCATCAGAATGACGGAGTTTCTCTTATTGGCCCTAATCAGTTCCCACATTGTTATTTTCTAACCATCAAGAAAAGCTTACCTTCGGGACTTCACGCTCGGTAGAGCTTTCAAGCTCGAAGAAATCCCGTTTGCTGAAGCTGAACATATTCGCAACCATGTTGGAGGGGAACATCTGGGTCTTGTTGTTGAAAAACAGGACCTGGTCATTGTAGCTCTGACGGGCAAAAGAGATTCTGTTCTCGGTGCCGGTCAACTCTTCCTGGACAGCGAGGAAGTTTTGATTGGCCTTGAGGTCGGGATAATTCTCGACGACGAGCATAAATTTGCTGAGTGCCTCGCCGAGAGCGCCTTCGGCCTTGGAGGCCTCGGAGACGGATTTTGCGCCCATAGCCTTACTTCTGGCTTCGGTTATGGCTTCGAAGGTGCCGCGTTCGTGCTGCATGTAGCCCTTTGCGGTTTCGACAAGATTGGGAATCAGGTCGTGCCTGCGCTTGAGCTGGACGTCAATCTGCGACCAGGAGTTGTCGACCTGGTTGCGAAGTCCTACAAGTGAGTTGTAAATGCCTATTACGAAAACAATGAGCAAAACAAGGGCAGCGGCTATAACGATTAGTGGTGTCATAACTTTTCTCCTTTAGCGAACAGTTTTAAATCTTAAACCAAACGGCTATCGTGCAAGAAACTTATACACGGTCAGCTGCGTATATTTTTCACCCGGGGTTAAAACAGTAGAGGCGAAATTAGTTTTGTTGGGCGCATCGGGGAAATGCTGCGCCTCGAGACAGAAGCCGGCGTGCTTGTTATAGACGGCGTCTTTTCCCTTGAGGGTGCCATCAAGGAAGTTTCCGGAATAGAACTGAAGGCCCGGCTCGGTGGTGAAAACTTCGAGAATGCGGCCGGTCTTCGGCTCATAGACCGAAGCCGCCGGCGCCAGCGAACCATTGGAGCTATTAAGGACATAATTGTGGTCGTAGCCGCCTTCGACTTGTTTTATGCGTGAGCCGATGGTCATCGGCTTGGTGAAATCCCAAGGTGTGCCTTTTACAGCTTTTATTTCGCCGGTCGGTATGAGGGTCTTATCAACTGGGGTGAAATGGTCGGCGAAAATCTGCATCTCGTGTCCGAGGACGTCGCCTGAATTGTAGCCGGCGAGGTTGAAGTAGCTATGGTGTGTGAGATTGACAACGGTGGCTTTGTCGGTTTCGGCTTCGTAGGTAATCTTTAACTCGTTCTTGTCTGTCAGTGTGTAAACGACTGTGCAGGAGAGGCTGCCGGGGTAGCCTTCTTCACCGTCACGACTTTTGTAAGTCAGTTTCAGTGCGGGGCCTTCTTTGGTTTGCTCTGGTTTTGCGCTCCATACAACCTTGTCGTATCCTTTTTTGCCGCCGTGGAGATGATTCGGGCCGTCATTCGTTGCGAGGGTGTAGTCGACGCCGTCGAGGGTGAACTTGCCTTTGGCGATACGGTTTCCGAAACGGCCGATTAACGCGCCGAAATAGGGGGATTTTTTGGCGTAATCGTCAACGCTGTCGCAGCCCAATACGATGTCGGCAAATTTTCCGTTGCGGTCGGGCACCTGAAGCGACGTTACAATACCACCGTAAGTTATGATTTCGGCTTTCAAGCCGTTGGCGTTGGTCAGGGTGTATAAATCAACGCTTTTTCCGTCATCTGTTTTTCCAAAGAACTGTTTTTTGATGTCCATCTTTTTTTCTCCACATTTAGTAGGTCCATTACAACCGAATACAAATAATACTGCAACAGCAGTTAGAATTGAAACATACCTGGTTTTCATTTAGTTTACTCCTTAAACTTTTCGAGATTCGGCTCTTTGCATAGTGATTTACCTGTGACGATAAACTTCCCAGCCCATATAGCTGCCGAGGGCTTCGGCAATTGCGTCAGCTTTTTGGCATATATTTACGGCAACGTGATGCTCAAAGCCCATCCTGCAGATGTACCGTAAAAGATTCTGGAGGTTGGGGATTCTCATTACGCCGAAGCCGCCGAAGGTGTCGAGTTTGTCATTCGTGAACTGGCCTTCGCCCGTATATGCACTAATAACGCCGCTTGTGTCATCGGTAGTGGTTCTGCAGAAGGTCGCCTCATTAGGAGCTATTCTGCCGACGACCGTACCGTAAGTATTTTCCTTGCCTACCGTACCTGCGATTATCTCCTGATAATCCATCTTGGCATTTTTGAAAAATGACAGGGGGATATTGCTGCAATGGAACAAGACGCACTTGTCGGGGTCGTCGGCGTAGTTATTGTTCCAGTCCAGAATCGCACTTGGTGTGCCGCCTGCCAGCTGGAGAATATACATCCCCAGCAAGCCTGTAATATCAACTTCGCAGGCGCTCGGTGTCAGAGATTCACTCATCATGCTCATAAGCGTACAGGGTACTATTCCGAAGAATTCCTCGAGACTGGTCCAGCACTGAACAGCAGTGCCGTTAATTTCGTTGTCCTTGATCCATCGGTCTAACACTACGCCGAATTTGGCCATCTTCAAAAGGGCATCGGCAGGAATTGATTTTGCTGGAATATATTTCCCGATAGCACTTAGCTTGGCTTTAACAGCTCTATCATTGTCGGAGAGCAATTCAATCTTTCCAAGGACTTCAGATAAATCCAGTGTTTCTACTGTAATGTCTGAAAGAGCCAGGAGTTTTTCGCTGTAGCGGACGGTGTTAAAAGCCGCCGGCCTGGCGCCGATGGCGCCAAAACGCACGTTTTGAAGACCTTTGACGATTCGGCAGACGGAAGCAAAATCATCGATGTCTCTCTTGAATTCAACCGATGCAGCTTTAACAGTATGTGATTTTGTCAAAGTATAAGGGATACCAGCCTGCCTGAGATTATTGCAAACGCTGATTTTACCGCAGAAAGAATCCCGCCTGTCGGCTATGGTCATTTTACCCGAAATATCCGGCTCAGCCTGAATTAAAATTGGCACCTTAAGCCCTGAGCGTTTGATTGTTTCTGCAACACCTCTCTCGTCACCGAAATTAGGGAGCGTTACAATTATGCCGTCGATATTTTCGGAGTTCTTCGCAAAAAGGGCGGCGCATTTTTTTGCATCGGCAAAAGTTTCAATGGCACCGTATTTTGCATCCTGCATTGACAGAGACACCGTGTTGAAATCGTTTTTCTTAAGGACGTCGAGTATCTCTTTGCGTCCCGATTTCGCCAGGTAGTCTGGGAAAAACCCTCTGTTGCCGACGATAACACCGAAGGTGGTTTTCTTCATTTCCGTTCCTTTACGAAATTATTTTTGTCCATAATAAGCATCTTTGCCGTGTTTCCGCAAGTAGTGTTTGTCCAGGAGCACCTTATCAATCTGACCTTGTTTCGGATTGATGTTTACAGTTCCCAGGGCTATCTCTGCTATTTGCTCAAGCACGACGGCGGCTTCAACGGCATAAGCGGGGGTTTTGCCCCACGTGAATGGGCCGTGGCTTGCTACCAAGACGGCCGGGGTCTGCATTGGGTCTAAACCGGCGAATCTTTTAACAATGGCCTTGCCCGTGTTCAGCTCATAATCGTTTTTTATCTCGTTAGCTGTCATTAGTTTGGTGACCGGTATCGGGCCATAGAAATAATCGGCGTGGGTGGTTCCGAAGCAGGGTATTTCCCGACAGGCCTGTGCCCACATAGTTGCATAAATAGAATGTGCGTGACATACGCCTCCGATGGTCTTGAAATTTCTGTAAAGCTCAAGATGGGTCGGCGTATCAGATGAAGGTGCGAGACTGCCCTCGACGATATTTGCGTCTAAATCAAGCAATACCATTTTGTTGGGGTTGAGCTCGTCGTAAGGGACGCCGCTCGGCTTGATGGCTACTACGCCGGTGCCGCGGTCTATTCCGCTTACGTTGCCCCAGCTATAAATTGTCAGCTTTTGTCTATTAAGCTCGATATTAGCTTCGCAGACTGCTTTTTTTAATTCCTCATGCATTTGAATAACTCTTAACAATTCACTTTGTCTTTTATATCCAAGAGATATTTCATTACATTTGCCATTTTGCCTGAATAACTCTCCAATCCGAAGCCATCGTGCAGTTGTTTGTACAATAAATAGAGCTGTTTGTAAACCTTGTGGTTTTCGGGATTAGGCCTGTAGGCGGTATCTTTCATTCCGCACATAGCGGCCTGAGCATCGGCGAAATTGTCGAAGCCGCCGGATTTTTTCCCAGCCGCTACCGCACCGGCTATGGCTGAACCGAGGGCGCAGGTCTGAGCAGAGCGGGCTATTTTCATTTCTCTGCCTATCACGTCAGCATAAATTTGCATCAGCAAAGGGTTCTTCTCAGCTATTCCGCCGCAGTTGATGACCTCATTAATTTTGATGCCGTATTCTTCAAATCTGTTAATGATGGTCAGAGCGCCGTAAGCAGTTGCCTCAATCAGCGCCCGGTAAATCTCCACAGGAGTCGTATGGAGTGTCTGGCCCAGCAGCAGGCCTGTCAGCCGCTGGTCAACAAGTATCGTTCTGTTTCCATTGTTCCAATCGAGGGCCAGCAGGCCAGATTGGCCCGGTTTTAGTTTTGCGGCCTCTTTGGTGAGGGCTTTATGCGAGCTTGCTGTGGGACCTCCCGGCTGAATATAATTTACGAACCAGTTGAAGATGTCACCGACGGCTGATTGGCCGGCTTCGAGTCCCCAGAAGCCGGGCAGGATTGAACTGTCGACTATTCCGCATATACCCGGAATGTCGGCTAAATCTTTATCAGCGGGCCAGACCACCATATCACAGGTGCTGGTGCCGATGATTTTCACTAATTTGCCGGTGCTTATTCCCGAGCCTACACCGCCCAGATGAGCGTCGAACGCGCCCATCGCCACCGGTATTCCTGCTTTCAGACCGAGCTTATTCGCCCAATCTTTCGTGAGGTTACCTGCCTTTTGGTCAATGGCGTATGTTTTGTCGCCTAAAGTATCACGGAGCTTTCCGAGTTTCGGGTCGAGCTTTGCGAGGAAATCTTTGGCCGGGTATCCGCCCCAGTTGTCGTTGAACATAGCCTTGTGACCGGCGGCGCATCTGCAGCGTTTGATTTTCTGCGGGTTTGTGGTTCCTGTCAGCAGCGCCGTCATGAAATCGGCGTGCTCAACCCAGGTATAGGCGGCGTCGAAAACTTTAGGGTCAGCACGAAGGCAATGCAGAATCTTACTGAAGAACCATTCCGACGAATACGTTCCGCCGCACTTGGCCAGATATTCGGGGTGCTCCTTCTCAGCCAGTTCTGTAATTTCAGCAGCCTCGGCGTGGCCGGTATGGTCTTTCCACAGCCAGGCGTGGGCGTTGGGATTCTTTTTGAATTCGTTCAGCATCGCCAGTGGTGTTCCGTTATTATCAACCGGCAGGGGGGTTGAGCCGGTCGTATCGATGCCGATACCTATGATTTGACCTGCATCGAATTTCTTAACGGTTTTCTTCGCTTGAAGTATGGCCTTTTTAATCGTAACTTCCATACCTTTTACATAATCCGCGGGGTTTTGCCTCGCCAGGTTGTGGTCGGATTGGTCAAGAATAATACCGGCTTCGCCTGTTTCGTATTCGTGCACGGCGGTACCCAGCTCGTTGCCGTTAGTAACGTCAACTATCAGGCATCTTACTGAGTTAGTTCCGTAATCTAAACCAATCGTATAGGCCATAGATACTACCCATTAAAGTATAGATATGCAGCAAGAATCAGAACCAGCACTGCTATAGAAACCGCAACATCGGGCCAGCCCCAACTGCCTCGTGACAGACGGCGATGCTCATCGTTAAGCGTACCATATGTCAAGCCGCTAATCCGTTCATAGGATGGTATAGACGTCAACCAACTAACCGCTATCATCACAATCACACAGACAATGAATATCAAGAGACTGTAGTATTGGAAATAGATGTTGCTAATAATCCAAAGGAATGAGTCTTTCTGGTACTGAAACCCTTCAACCAGCTTGAGAGGGGTATCAACAGCCAAACGAAATGCGCCCAGCAGAAAACCGATGATCAGCGCAGACAGGCACCCTTTGCTGTTCAGCCGTTTGCTGAATACCCCCAAAAAGAAAACCACAAATATCGGCGGGGCAAGGTATCCCTGGACACTCTGCAGATAGTGGTATAGTCCCTTGGCTCCCTGAATCACAGGCACCCAAAGCAAACCAATAATTACCATAACAATGGTAGCAATACGACCCATCCAAACCAGTTTATGCTGGGAAACATTGGGCCTGAGTTTCGAATAGAAGTCCATTGTGAATAAGGTCGAGGAGGCATTAAAAACACTCGACAGTGAACTCATCAGGGCAGATAACAAACCAGCCACAACAAGACCTCTCACGCCCGGAGGAAGTATGTGCTTAACTAATAAGGGGAAAGCTGCTTGGCATTTTTCACCGTCAATTTCTCCGGCTGTATACAAAGCCTGCTGAAGCTCTGCAACCCTGCCGCTCTTGGCCAATGCGAAGCATATCATACCGGGAATAATGAATATGAACACCGGCGAAAGCTTCAGAAAGGCCGCCCATATGCTGCCTCGTCGTGCCTCACGCTCATTCGGTGCACCCAACGCACGCTGAACGATATACTGGTCCGTGCACCAATACCACAACCCAATGATAGGGGCACAGAAAAGCATTCCAAGCCAGGGGTAGTTGCCATTGAAGTACCACGCGATTTTTGTCTCGCTCATCACCGGCTTCCAGGTACCTTCCATCCCAGCAGGTATAAGCGGTTTCCACAAATTAAACATATCCGAGCCGCAAACCTGTCGCAATTCTTCCCAACCACCAAGGGCCTTAAGGCCGAATATAGTCACTACCGCCGAGCCGATTACAAGCACAGCGGTTTGAACTGTATCCGTATAAACTACAGCTCTCAACCCGCCCAGAACGGTATAAATTCCAGTGAGAATGATTACAAGAAACGAGCCAATCCAGAAACTGTCCATCACTACAAATCCTAAATCAAGGTGCACTTCCGGAAGAAGCGTTCTAAAAACGATACCACCTGCGAAGACACCAACCGCTATCTTAGTCAGCACGTACCCAACCAGTGAAATGACCGAGAGCACCAAGCGGTTGGCCGGAGAAAAACGGCGCTCGAGGAATTCGGGCATCGTGAACACCTTGCTGCGAGCATAGAACGGAACAAACACCCACGCCAGAACCAGCAGGCACCAGGCGTGCAGCTCGTAATGAGCCATAGCTACGCCATCAGTACAGCCTGAGCCCGCAAGACCAACTAAATGCTCGGAACCGATGTTCGACGCAAAGATGGAGGCACCTATAACCCACCATCCAAGGTTTCTGCCGGCAAGAAAATAGTCGTCAGCAGTGTCCCTGTTTCTCAGGATAACCCACCAGACAACGGCCAAAATGATACCAAAATACATACCGATCGCAATCCAGTCCAATGCTTCTAATCCCATTTTTTTCTCCTTGTGTATTAAACCTTAGGACTTTGCAACAAACAGTATTAAGCACTCTCCGAAATTTGCGGAGCCGAATATCAAGAGAAACAGAAATTACTCGGGGAAAATATCAGCTAACAACTTTTGAATTTTATTGTCTTTATCCAATTTTGCTCTATCTAAGGTATTTTGCAGTTCTCCATGGTCAAACCACAGGCCATCACCTATGGCGCATTTGTCTATTAGCATAGGCGGCGTGGACGGGCCAACGACGATTTTTTGCATTTTTTTCAGACATATAGGGCATTTTCTCCGTTTTTCAGTGCAGCTGGAATCAATTTTGAGGGAATCGAGCAATTGTTTGGTCTGCTGTGAATTGCCAAGCAGAAGTTCCAGTTCGCCGGCGTCGAGCCAGATGCCGCCGCAGTCGGTGCAATAGTCAACTTCGACCTCGGCAAGCTCGAGGACAATCATCGCGTTTTTACAAACCGGACAATCCATAAAGTATTCCCTGCTTGATTGTAATAAGGGAATCTAAGCAGTCGGAGTATACTATATTTATCGCGTCTTTAGGTCAAGAAAAACCCGAATAAAGAGAAAAGATTTGCACTTGACGCAGCCGATATAATTGATTATTGCTAATTGATTATTATTCGATACATTAAAGGTACCGGAATATGATAGTTGATTGCCATACACATATAAATTGTGCCGCAAAGAATGTCGAGGTCTCCGAACACTTAGCAGCGGCGGAGACGGTAGATATCTGTATAGTATTGCCTACCCCGGAAGATTCAAGTGAAGATGCCAACGAAATAGTATCTGATTACGTCGGCAAACATAAAGAAAAGATGGTTGGCTTTGCGGTTGTAGAGCCTACCAAAGATAAAATAAACGTTAAAAATCTGTCTGCTTTGACGGATAAGCTGGGGCTTAAGGGGATGGTTTTATACTGTTCACAGTGCGGTTTTCATCCGGCCCACAGCAGGGCGATGAAATTCTATGAATCGGCACAGGAACTTGGGCTTCCTGTTTTCTTTCATAATGGCGGGGCTTTGGGACCTGAGGCCGTTTTGGATTACGCCCAGCCGTATCTTTTGGATGAGGTCGCAAGAGAGTTTAGCGCCTTGAAAATCGTCATCGGGACTATGGGGTCTCCTTTTGTCGAGCAAACATTGTCTATGGCGGCCAAACATAAAAATGTCTATGCGGATTTGACGATAAAGCCCAGCAATGTCTGGCAGGTTTATAATATGGTAGTAGCGGCACACGAATGCGGGGTAATGGATAAGTTGTTGTTCGGCAGCGGCTTTCCGTTCGGCAAAGCTAAAGAATGTATAGAAACGCTGCTCAGCTTTAATAAGCTCCTGGCTGACACAAATTTGCCGACGGTTCCGCGAGATAACATTCAGAGTATCGTCGAGCGTGATACTCTGGAGGCGCTCGGGATAAAAAAGTAACCGCCGAAGTGCTGAAATAAACAGTGGGTCTTTCTTTGCAAGAACAAAGAAAAAGAGAAAGATGGGGGAGCAGGCTCGGTATCATATTGGCTGTAGCGGGAAGCGCTATCGGCCTTGGCAACTTCTTAAGATTTCCTGTTCAGGCGGCTAAAAACGGGGGCGGGGCGTTTATGATTCCGTATTTCGTGGCCCTGCTTCTGGTCGGGCTGCCGCTGATGTGGATTGAATGGACCATCGGCAGGTTCGGAGGTGGATTCGGACACAGCACCGCCCCGGGAATGTTTCATACTCTCTGGAACAAAAACAGGTTCATCAAGTATTTCGGCGTCATCGGCATCTTCGGCCCCATCGTTATCTTTATCTCCTACGTGTATGTTGAATCCTGGCTGCTCGGCTACAGTGTCTTTGCGCTGCTCGGAAAGTTCAATTCGCTCACGACAGAAGAAAGCATAACAGCATTTCTGCAGGCGTATCAGGGACTGACAATGAAAAGCAAATTTTTCATCGGTCTGCCCCCGGCATACTTTTTCTTCCTTATAACTTTTATCATAAATATTTTGATAGTTTATAAAGGTGTCAGCAAAGGTATTGAAAGAGCCTGCAAATATGCTGTGCCGGTTTTGTTTCTATTTGCCATTATACTTATCGTAAGGGTTTTAAGCCTTGGCACACCTGACCCGGCTAAACCGGATTACAACACCATCAACGGCCTTGGTTTTCTGTGGAATCCAGACTGGTCTGCATTAAAGAGCGCAAAAGTCTGGCTGGCAGCGACAGGACAGATATTCTTTACACTAAGCTGCGGCATCGGTGTTATTCTGACTTATGCAAGTTATCTTACCAAGCAGGACGATGTTGCGATGTCCGGCTTAAGCGCAGCGGCCACTAACGAATTTGCGGAAGTAATACTCGGCGGCAGCATCGTAATACCGGCTGCTTTTGCTTTTTTCGGCTCCGCGGGCGCTGAGAAAATCGCCTCCGGCGGCGCATTTAATCTCGGATTCGTTACTATGCCGCTGGTTATGCAGAAAATCGCCTTCGGAAATATCTTTGGCTTTATGTGGTTTATGCTGCTATTTTTAGCAGGTGTTACTTCTTCGATATCGCTTGCGCAGCCGGCAATAGCGTTTATGGAGGATGAGTTTAATTTTTCAAGGAAAAAGGCAAGCCTGGTCTTCGGGCTGGTTACCTTTGTGCTGTGCCAGCCGGCTATTTTCCTAATCAGCAGGGGGGTTGTCGATGAGCTGGACTTCTGGGGCGGCACATTTTGCCTGGTTCTGTTCGCCACAATTGAAGCGATTCTTTTTGCTTGGGTTTTCGGAATGGAAAAGGCCTGGACGGAAATGCACGTCGGTTCGGATATTACAATACCGCGAATATACAGGTTTATCATTAAATTCATCACGCCGGCGTTTTTACTTCTCATTTTGGGTTTCTGGCTCTGGCAGGATTGGGCGTCCATAATCCTGATGAAAAATGTGCCGAAGGAAAACGTCCCGTTCGTATTGGCGACACGTATTGGATTATTGATATTCTTTGGCGTGCTGGCATTTTTAGTCTGGCATGTCTGGCGGAAAAAACAGAAGGAGGGAATGCGGTCCGATGCGTTTTGATGGCTGGATATTTATGGCTGTAAGCTGGCTGGCGATTCTGACGCTGTTTTCTTATTCGCTCATCCGCATTTTGCGCTCCAAAGACAGCAACAAGCCGGAACAATAAGCATACTTGGTTCTTTTTAAAAATTGGGTTCGTTCCGCCTTCGCCAAAAGGCTTCGGCGGGTAAATTTTGGCTTTGTTTGGGTTTGTTTTTTAGAGTTCATAGTTCGTTGTTCATGGTTGTTAGTTATTGTCAAACAAGGAGTTAGGTTCATTTTTGGCATTTTGGAAATTGGCTTTGTTTGGCATAATTTTGTTTGTTCATTGTTCATAGTTCGTAGTTGATAGAAAGTCTCCGCTTCCGTCTTCGCTTCGCTACGACGGACAAGTCCGCCTAAAAAGGTGTTTTGTATCTTCATTTAGTAAATTTTATAATCCTTCATCTTTTAGTTTTCTGGCGATATTGAGACGCTGGAATTCGAGGATGGTTTTGAAGAGACTGTGCTCGATTCGGCGTTCATACATTAAAAGGTGGTCGAGAACCCTTTCATTTGAGAAATCCTTCACGGCCAAACGGCCGAGGGCCAAACGGTTATCAGAATCGGAGGGGGTTGGCTGCGGTTGGTTCAGGGTTTTGAAAATCAGAGATTGGGTAAGTTTTTTTAGCGGGTCGTTGGTCTGGTCGGAGTGCAAGCAATCGATGGCCTGGTTCTGGAAGCGGCCAGCGCGTTTCAAACGCCAAGAGAGGGTAACGATACGTTCAGCGAGAATGGATTCCATCGGGCTGATGGGATTTAGCTCGTCGAGCAACTGTTGGCGGTAGAGGTCGAAATCGGCCTCGCTTTCGGATGTGATTACATCGCTTTCAGCCCTTAAGCCGTGCTTGACGGCGTTTTGCGAGACGGCGGTCTTGCCCTCGATGGAGCGGGGGCCGGTTGATTTTTGAGAGTTAAGACGGTTGGCGAGGATTTTAGCTTGTGTAGACATGGTAAGCTCCGCTTAGTAAATAGTTGTTTGTTCATAGTTCATAGTTATTGGTTAAAAACCAATTACTAACTATTATTTGACTTGGACCAACTGGACCTGAAACCTTGCCCTACTGGGCGATATGCGTTCGTCTGCTGACAAACTGGCGGGTATTATACCAAATTTCAGGCAAAAGTCAACGAAAATTGGCCACAGATGAACACAGATTAACACAGTTTTTAGACGCTGATTGCGCTGGTTACGCAGAGAGGAATACCTAAGATACTTAGGTATTCTTTTGTTGACTTGTTTGCTGTTGCTTCCGGAAGCCGACCCAGGCCGAAAAACCCCCGACAGAAAAGCAAGTAAGCAGCAATCGAGGGCAGGCTATGCTGGGGCAGGCCGGCTGTAAACGTTAGAATCGCGCCTTCGGCGGACAAGTATCGGGTCAAGGCAATAAATTCTTCGGGGGAAAGTATGCCAAGTAATACGGTGGCGGTGGTGCTGTAGATTAGAATTAAACTAATTGGGCAGTTAGGTTGAATCAGGTAATTTACATTTGATAAGCAGCATATGTGGACTGCTTGTACTCCAATGTGCTTTTAGGCATTCGATTTTTAGATTTTCACACATCTGCTTAATCAGGTGAATATTATATAGTTTATCTGTTCTATCTCCCACAATTACCCCCTTCAACGATGCACTGATATCAAGGCATTCAAGCTTCTTATCAGGGTCAAATACAACCACCCGGAATTCCGCTTCATCTCTATAATCAATATTCTTGCGAAAAAATAATTCTCCCGCATTATCTGTCACATATTTATATGCGCACTCTCTGGCCCCTTTTTCCCTGAGTAAACTCATACAAAAAGATGGGCGACTATCATCCTCTTGTAAATACGTAACATAATTGGTCTTATATTTTTCCATTTGAGTTTGTAGGGCCTTTTCTAATTCTTCTTTTGATAGAATCAGACAGATGCCGTAATGATTTTCTCCATATTGTGACCACATACGAGATCTATCCCAGCCCTTTGAATAGAAATATTTATCTTTTTCGGAACTGCCATCACTTAGAATCAAAGTGGGCGTTACATTCGAACAGAAACTCATCACTTTACATTCAAACCTTAATATTCTGTTGATGGCATCGTGGGCTTCATTTAATAGTATGTCATGTGATTCTTCGTCAGGTGCGAATGTTCCATGGGAATTAAATAGCTTGAACTTATATTCTCTTGGGTCATTCATATCATTTAAAATAGAAAGTTTAAATTTCTTTGTATTCAATATGTGCTTTATGGCTATTGACGTTTTTGTATAATGAAAAAGGGCGTCCGGGGTTTCAATATATTCTTTTAAATTCATACTTTCATTTTCTCGCAAATTTATGTACCTCCTGGAAATCCAGGGCTACCATACTTATTTCCTTATTATTTATAAAGATGTTTGCTGTTCGGCAATGTTGACGGACAAAGGTGTGATTCTCCGCATCTTCCGGTCTTAAGTTTCTATCGGATTAACTATAAATCCTCCCCAAGGGCATGTCAACGCTCAAAACCAAATGGCAAAAGTTAGGGATGGAAATAAGCAATCCTTACGCGAGCAACCCCACGGCCAGAGTAACCCCTGCCGCGAGCGGCAGGGCTAACCGATTTTGAGAATGCTTCACTTAGGCTTGAAGCCTTTGAGTTTGCCGCTGGTGTATTTCTTGCAGGCCTTTTCCAAATCGACATCGCTGATATTCGCGAGCGTGCAGAGCCAGGCAAGCACGTCGGCAAATTCTTCTTGCCTGTTTTTGGCATCTTTGGAGACAAGGGCTGTGGAAAGCTCGCCGACCTCTTCGATAAACCACATAAACGTGGCGGGGATTCCTCTTTCGCGGTCGCGTTTTTCGTACTTTTTCGAGATCAGTTGTTGAAATTCTTTAATATGCATATTGTCCATTATCCACGATGAACTTCAGGCGGCAAGGGTTTTTCTGCTGAAAACATACAAAATTACAGAAATTCAAAACTTGACATCAGCGACCTCGTAGTATATTTTGAACGGTTTAATGCCTTTTTAGCAGGAGATTATTATGGCATCGATGAAGCCGAGAATAAGTGTCGAATACGCCGAGAACGCGGCTATTGTTACTTTTACCGATGAAAAAATTCTCGAAGAGAAGGATGTCCAGTTGCTTCAGGATTCTATTATGTCCGTTATCGAGCAGGCGGAGCGGATAAACCTGATTTTAGATTTTTGCAATGTGCGGTTCCTGTCGTCGGCCGTTTTAGGGCTTTTAATCAGAATCAGCAAAAAGGTTTATGAACGCGACGGCCAATTAAAACTTTGCAGCATAGACCCGAAAATCTATAAGATTTTCAAAATAACCCGGCTGACAAAAATTTTCGATATATACAAAGATATAGAAAGCGCAACTGAGAGCCTCGTTGCAGATTAGGCGGCAATCTCTTTCCTGGCCGGTGTTGTTATCTGTTCTCTGCAGTTTTAGCGAAGGGGGAAACAAAACCGAAATTTTGTTCATAAGAATGGTGAATTAGCCGATAAATAGAGGTCGGCGTGGATAATAATTTGAGATAGTATAAGTTCATGGCATCTAGAGCACCATTTACCCGCTCAATGGCTATTGCAAGCACACCTCTGGCTATTACCGAGGTGTGCAAGTGGATTTTACCTAAACTCAAAGCCAGCAATTTTAGCCATGAAGATATTTTTGCAGTCCATCTTGCCCTGGAAGAGGCATTGATTAATGCCATCAAGCACGGCAATAAAATGGACCCCGCCAAAGAGGTTAAAGTTGACTATTCGCTGAGCTCCGATAAAGTTGAAATTTCTATGACGGACGAGGGCGAAGGATTTGACCCGGAAGTCGTGCCGGACCCGCGACACGGTAAAAATCTTTATAAGAATGACGGAAGGGGATTGCTTCTTATGCAATCGTATATGGATGTGGTTGAATACAATAAACGCGGCAATAGCGTGCGTATGGTCAGATATAAAGAAAAGCCCCATTTGCCGGAAACTCAAAAGCAGTCACAGGCATAATCAGCGGTAGGATGCTGATAACTTGATAATAGAAAGAGTGGATAGTTAAAGATGTATAATAGAATTCTTATTGCGTGCGGTTGTTTGGTCGTTCTGAGCGGTTGTATGGCTAACGAGCCGATGCCTCAGATTACGTATGACGATGACTATAAAAGTATCGAAACCGTTAAACCGAAGCTTTCAACGCCGAGCCCAAGCCGGACAGTTTCAACTGGAAATGCCCTTGTTTCGCAGGATTGGGTGCCGCCTTCGTCGGTGGAAAAGAAATGGACTGCTATAATAATACATCATTCGGGAACGAAAAACGGCGATTCTGCTATATTTGACAAGTGGCATAGGGAAAATAACCATTGGCAGGGCGTTGGATATGATTTTGTTATAGGTAACGGAAGTAACAGCGGTGATGGGCTGGTTGAGGTAACGTACCGGTGGCAAAAGCAGGTTACGGGGGCTCATGTTGGGGGTACGCCGGGGAACTGGGCGAATAAAGATGGGATAGGAATTTGTCTGGTGGGGGATTTCAATAAGACACAGCCGACAAACTCGCAAATGCAGTCGCTGGTTAAACTTGTGCGCTTTTTGCAAAGCCGGTACAAGATACCTAAAAACAAGATTTACGGTCACAAGACCACGCCGGGGGCGGGGACAGTAACGGATTGTCCTGGGAAGAATTTTCCGATGACCTGGCTGAAGTCACAGGTTTTGCCGTAAGTTTTGCATACAGCAACAGTTATATCATTCGCAAAATCACACTGTCTTGACACAAAAACGGTCTTTTTAGGCTTAAATTGAGCCTACTACGAGGTGTTAACATACGGCGATTAGGCAAGATGGGTAAGGGGGAAACATGCTAAAAAGTGGTAGAAGTTGGTAAAAATGTACGCGAAATTGGTACAAATGTATGTGGAATCGCTACAAAGTGAGACAAAAAGTGGATGAGTGGAGGCGTGAACGATTAGATGAGTAAAAAAGAATTAAGTTGCCCAAGTTAACAGGGAGCGGAAGACAGACGACAGATTACGGAATACAGTGACACAGGTGTCAGCTTCTTAATACCATAAGGCAATCTGGGCAGAACAATTGCCCTGAGTCAATTTTTACCAGCTTACTTTTCGGAACATTCTTTTTGCCGCAGCATTCGCAAGTTCCATTCTCTGCGGTGATATCGAGAATTTTGATTCGCGGCTTAGCTTCGGTTTTTTTCCGCTCTTTGTCTTGGACTGTTGCTGAGGGGACACCGGCTTCTAATCCGGCTTTTTTCTTAGCCCTGGCCTGAGCTTTTGTTTTCTTCTTGAGTTCATCCGTTGTTTCTGTGACCGTCTTGACCTCTGGTTTTGACTTTTCTTCTGGTTCGTCGGCTATCGCCTGAGAGTAAACCTCTGACTTCTCGTCAACTTCTACTGGGGCTTTCTCTTCTTTAGCTTCAACTTTTGCCCTCGTCTGTGCTTCCGCTTCGGCTTTTTCTTGTGCTCTTATTCTGGCTTCGGCTTCGGCCTTTAGTTTTTCTTCTGTTTCGGCTAGCGCTTCGGCATAGGATTTGACCTTGTCTTCAGCTTCAATTCTGGCGATGGATTCGGATTCGGTGTTGGCTTCGGCTCTTGCTCTGGCCTCAGATTCGGTCCTTAGTTTTTCTTCTGCTTCGGCTTTGAGTGCGGCTATAGTTTCAAAGTGGACCCTCGACTTTTCCTCAACCTCAGCTCTGGCTTTTTCTATCGCCTCGGCAAAAGCTGCGGCTTTTTCTTCGGCCTTTGTCCTTGCTTGTGCTTCAGCGTCGGCTATGGCTTCGGTTCTTGCTCTGGCCTCAGATTCGGTCCTTAGTTTTTCTTCTGCTTCGGCTTTGAGTGCGGCTATAGTTTCAAAGTGGACCCTCGACTTTTCCTCAACCTCAGCTCTGGCTTTTTCTATCGCCTCGGCAAAAGCTGCGGCTTTTTCTTCGGCCTTTGTCCTTGCTTGTGCTTCAGCGTCGGCTATGGCTTCGGTTCTTGCTCTGGCCTCAGATTCGGTCCTTAGTTTTTCTTCTGCTTCGGCTTTGAGTGCGGCTATAGTTTCAAAGTGGACCCTCGACTTTTCCTCAACCTCAGTTCTGGCTTTTTCTATCGCCTCGGCGTAAGCTGCGGCTTTTTCTTCGGCCTTTGTCCTTGCTTGTGCTTCAGCGTCGGCTATGGCTTCGGCTCTTGCTCTGGCCTTTGCTTCGGTCTCGGCTTTTTCTTCCGCCCTTGCCCTGGCTTGTGCTTCGAGACCTGCTTTTTCTTCAGCTCTGACTTTTGTCTCAGATTCGGCCCTGAGCTTTTCTTCTGCTTCGGCTTTGAGTGCGGCTATTGTCTCGGAGTGAACCCTCGATTTTTCCTCAACCTCAGCTCCGGCTTTTTCTATTGCCTCGGCGTAAGCTACGGCTTTTTCTTCGGCCTTTGTCCTTGCTTGTGCTTCAGCGTCGGCTATGGCTTCGGCTCTTGCTCTGGCCTTTGCTTCGGTCTCGGCTTTTTCTTGTGCTCTTATCCTGGCCTCAGATTCGGTTTTCAGCCGTTCTTCTGTTTCGGCTTTGATTTCGGCTATTGTCTCAGAGTAAACCCTCGACTTTTCCTCAGCCTCAGCTCTGGCTTTTTCTATCGCCTCGGCAAAAGCTACGGCTTTTTCTTCGGCTCTTGCTCTGGCCTTTGCTTCGGTCTCGGCTTTTTCTTGTGCTCTTATCCTGGCCTCAGATTCGGTTTTCAGCCGTTCTTCTGTTTCGGCTTTGATTTCGGCTATTGTCTCAGAGTAAACCCTCGACTTTTCCTCAGCCTCAGCTCTGGCTTTTTCTATCGCCTCGGCAAAAGCTACGGCTTTTTCTTCGGCTCTTGCTCTGGCCTTTGCTTCGGTCTCGGCTTTTTCTTCCGCCCTTGCCCTGGCTTGTGCTTCAAGACCTGCCTTTTCTTCGGCCCGGATTTTTGTTTCAGATTCGGCCTTTAGTTTTTCTTCTGCTTCGGCCAGCACTTCGGCATAGGATTTGATCTTGTTTTCAGCTTCAATTCTTGCGATGGATTCAGATTCGGCTCTGGCTTCGGCCTTTGCTGTTTTCTCGGTTTCAGCCCTTAGCTTTTCATCCGTATCGGCTTTGAGTGCGGCTATCGTTTGGGAGTAAGCCCTTGACTTTTCCTCGGCATAAGCCTTGGCTTTTTCTATTGCTTCGGCATAAACTGCGGCTTTTTCTTCTGATTCTGCTCTTGCTTTTGCTTCGGCTTCGGCTTTTTCCTCTGCCTTTGCTCTTGCTTGGCGCTCAGCATTTATATCCTCTCTGGCTTTTGTTATTGCCTCGGCATAACCACTTCTTTCTGCCTTGGCCTTAGCCTTAGCCTCGAGTTTAGCAATAGCTAAAGCCGCTTTTTCAGCTCTGGCCTGCACCTTTTCTTCCGCTCTTATCCTAGCATCAGATTCGGTCTTTAATCTTTCTTCTGCTTCGGCCAGCGCTTCAGCATAAGATTTGGCCTTGTCCTGGGCTTCAGCTTTAGCCTGTGCTTCAGCCTCAGCTTTGGTTTCTGCTCTTACCCTGGCCTCAGATTCGGTCCTTAGCTTTTCTTCTGCTTCGGCTTTGATTTCGGCTGTTGTCTCAGAGTAAACCCTCGACTTTTCCTCAGCCTCAGCTCTGGCTTTTTCTATTGCCTCGGCAAAAGCGGCGGCCTTTTCTTCTGCTTTTACCCTTGCCTTTGCTTCGGTCTCGGCTTTTTCTTCCGCCCTTGCTCTGGCTTGTGCTTCAAGACCTGCCTTTTCTTCAGCTCTGACTTTTGTCTCGGATTCGGTCCTTAGCTTTTCTTCTGCTTCGGCTTTGAGTGCGGCTATCGTTTGCGAGTAGACCATCGACTTTTCCTCGGCCTCTGCCTTGGCTTTGTCTACCGCGGCTTCAACTCTTGCGACGGATTCAGATTCGGCCATAGCCTTGGCCTTTACTAATTTCTCGGCCTCGGTCCGCAACTTTTCATCCGTCTCGGCTTTGAGTGCGGCTATTGTCTCGGAGTAAACCCTCGACTTTTCCTCGGCGTCTGCTTTGATTTTTTTTATTGCTTCGGCAAGAGCTGCGGCTTTTTCTTCGGCTTGGGCTTTTGCCTGTGCTTCGGTTTCGGCTTTTTCTTCCGCCCATGCTCTGGCTTGTGCTTCCAGAGTTGCCTTTTCTTCAGCCCTAGCTTTTGTTTCAGATTCGGCTCTTAGCTTTTCTTCTGCTTCGGCTTTGATTTCAGCTATCGTTTCAGAGTAAACCCTCGACTTTTCCCCGGCATCAGCCCTGGTTTTCTCTATCGCCTCGGCAAGAGCTGCTGCTTTTTCTTCGGCTCTTGCTCTGGCCTTTGCTTCGGTCTCGGCTTTTTCTTCCGCCCATGCTCTGGCTTGTGCTTCCAGAGTTGCCTTTTCTTCAGCCCTGATTTTTGTTTCAGATTCGGCCCTGAGTTTTTCTTCTGCTTCGGTCAGCGCCTCAGCATAGGATTTGGCCTTGTCCCGGGCTTCAGCTTTAGCCTGCGCTTCAGCTTCAGCCCTGGTTTCTGCTCTTACTCTGGCCTCAGATTCGGTTTTCAGCCTTTCTTCTGCTTCGGCTTTGATTTGGGCTATTGTTTGCGAGTAGACCATCGATTTTTCCTCGACGTCAGCCCTAGCTTTCTCTGCCGCCTCGGTGAAAGCAGCGGCTTTTTCTTCTGCTTCAGTTCTTGCCTGCGCTTCGGCCTCGGCTTTGGCTTGGGTTTGAGCTTTTACTTCTCTTTCAGACCTTAGCCTTGCATCAGTTTCTAATCTGGCTCTTTCCTCAGCCTTGGCTCTTAATCTGACCTCGGCTTTTAGCTTTTCTTCTGCTTCGGCTTTGATTTGGGCTATTGTTTGCGAGTAGACCATCGATTTTTCCTCGGCGTCTGCTCTGGCTTTGGCTATTGTCTCGGCGAAAGCAGCGGCTTTTTCTTCTATTTCAGCTTTAGCCTGTGCTTCTGCTTCGGCTATCTCTTCTGCCCTTATCCTGGCTTCAGATTCGGCCTTTAGTCTTTCCTCTGTTTCGGTTATTTTTTCTGCATAGGATTTGACCTTTTCCCGGGCTTCAATTTTAGCACTGCATTCAGATTCGGCTCTTGCCTCTGCCTTTGCTGCTTTTTCGGTTTCGGCCCTTAGCGTTTCATCTGTCTCGGCTTTGAGTGCGGCTATCGTTTCAAGGTGGACCCTCGATTTTTTCTCCGCATCCGCTTTGACTTTCTCTATCGTTTCGGCATAGGCGGCGGCTTTTTCTTCCGCTTTTATCCTGGCTTGGCGCTCGGCCTTTGCATTCTCCTGAGCTTGTGCTATTGCGTCGTTATAGTCCCTTTTTTCGGCTTTTGCCTTGGCCTTGGCTTCAGCATTTGCGAGGGCTCTGGCTTTAGCTTCGGCTTTAGCTTCGGCTTTTTCCTTTGCTCTGGCCTCAGCCCTGGCTCTTTTTTCGGCTTTGGCTATGGCTTTTGCTTTCTCTTTGGCTTTTTTCAAATTTAGACAAGGGATTAGGGGGTGAGCGGGCCAATGTTTTTGCCCACATATATTGCAAGTCGGCACAAATTTTTCATCCGAGGATGCATTTGCCTCCTGAGCAGCTCCAGGAGCGTTCTGCGTTTTGCTTTCAGCGGTTTTATTAGTATTTATATTGAACATTCAGTTATAATTGTTGTTTAAAGATTCTGTTTTTCTGATGTTTCTTTATCGGTAAGCAGTGAAGCGAAGACATTACCTCGGTCAGATACAAACCTGTACAGTCTAAATGTTGTATGGTGAACTTTGGAGACATTAGAAAATACCGTCAAATGTCAGTTTTTTCGGCCAATATATATATAACAACAAGAATCAATTTTTATATCGGCTTCCTCCCTGAAGCAGGGACTATGTAGGTTATCCGATTGATGCCTGATTGTCAAGAAAATTACACCATACAGTTTTTAGAGGGCAGCGCATACAATAACAGCAGCATCTTCACAGTCGCCGGCTGGTTTAATACAGACCAATCAACAGGGATGCAAACAATTGTCGCAAGATTCCGGCTATTACTACGGCTGGAAGGTCGCGGACCGGTCATTTGTGCCGGTGGGATATAGACTATTGGCATCGGGTTTATAAATGCCCTGTGCAACTCTAATCTCGAAGCCTGAGTTTGCTGCAGTCAAGGCATCCTGAAGGTATTTATAAGCATCGGCCTAACTTGAGCCATTGTTAGCTCCGGCTGCGCCGGCGTAGATTGTTCCTGCCATACAAGGAGCGGTTAAAAATAGATATGCCAAACCCAAAATCAGCTTTCTCATATTGCCAGTCTCCTAAATACAAGAACAATTCAGAATACATAATTTGAGCGGAAATGTCAAAGGGAAAAGAGGGGGCAGGGTAGGGACAGAAAACAAAAAGGGCCGGGAGTAGAAACTCACGGCCCATTATTCAACAACACAAGCTGGAGTTTACTTTCTGCGTTTTCGCAGGAGAGCCAATCCACCCAAACCTAACAGAGCAATTGTCGCCGGCTCAGGGATGACCATAAAGCCATTAAGAGGCATGAGCATTGCGCCAGTCCAGTCGGTAGGATCTATCCACCCGTAGATTGAGATAGCGCCTTCCGAGCTGGTGGTAATCTTGAAACTGACGCAGTAGTCCGTACCTCCAATATAATTGTTGTTATCGTTAGCCGGTGCCATCATAAAAGTTCTGCCGCCATCTGTTGCGACGAGGTCGGCCAGTTCTTGAGGCATACCAGATTCACCAGTAATAGGCTCGGGAACAGGCTGTATCGGGCTGTAACCATTGGGATAACCATTGTAAGTCAGCCAAGCCACCGGGTTGATTGTGCTCCAACACCCGAATTTGGAGTCTGGGTTATTTGAGGAAGCGGCCCAGGCTTGCCTCATATCAAAGGACCAGAGTCTTATCCTGTATTCTGTTTCTGGGGCCAGGCCGGTAATTGTGAGCTTCAAGTAGTTCATACCAAACATTTTTCCAGTCGCATTATATTCACCAGTTCCTGCAACGTATGCAAAACCGCCGCTGCGGCTGCTTGAACCGCCGTTGTTGTTCGGGGTTTGGCCTGTTTTGAAAGCATCGAGTTCGATGTGTGGAATTTCCCACGGAGCTTCGAAAAAAGGATTAGCGAAATCCTGGCCTACCGGCCCGGTCCAAGCATAACCAGGGCTCCAAGGCTGCCATCCAACTTTCGGCTGCTGGTTATAGACAATGTCGACCTTCAAAGGATTAACGCCAGAATTACCGTACTGGTCAAATCCTATGTAGGCGGCCGATGCCGACACACTTAATCCAACTACAACTAACGCAACGCTAAGAACAATTAATTTGTTACACATAATCCACTCCTCCTTTTTCTTTATTTAAAAAACATTTTTTCGTTTTGACCACAAAGCCAAAAAATCAACATCTCGTGATTCGATACGCATCTGTAATTCAGCGCCGGGTGTGGATTCGGCCGGTTACACACCGGACGACCGTCGCTATATTGGGTGTGTCCGTATAACATGATTTTTGCGAAATGAATTTCATCCTCCTCCTTGTGGAATATAGATTAAAGAATCCGCCAATTCGCTTAATTCGTTTGTAATTCTACCAGAATTACCCATTTCCCTGTCAAGGGAAATTTTACTGGATTTCAGAAAAACATTCAAAAAGCAGACGGAGCGAATTAGAGGATTAGCAAATTAGAGAATTGGTGAATTTGCCGGACATTTCGGACAGGCAGGCGTGTTTTCGAATTGGGTGGAATTGGCGGAATTTGGTTGACAAAATGGTCTAAATCGTGCAGGATTTTTAAGGTGTTATAAGTTTTGTTAACCTTATTTTGAAAGGGGATAAAATTATGAGTAAAAGAGCAATCATTTTCATTTGTCTTGTACTTGCTATGGCTACAGCGGCATCGGCGGTCGAGAAGATAACATACGTCGATGCGAACGACGGAGAGAAAGGCAACACGAAATTGGCAGCGGGTGGAGTGTTTAAGCCCACAACTAATAACAGCGGGATGGATAACCTTTGGCGGTTTCGGACAGGATTAGCAAATCCGAGCGGTTCGGGTACGGTATACGAGGCAGGCGGGACGTTCAGCGAGATAGATAACACAGAAGATTGTCCTCGCTTAGTGACAACGGTCAGCGGTTTGCCGGAGGGGACCTATAAGGTGTATGTTTATTTCTGGAGCGATGAAAACAGCTGGCGCATCCGTGCGGATTTGAAGGGTAAAGATGCACAACTGCCGCTTTTCTGCTCCAAAGCGGCCGATGGAGACGCGGCACCAATAGGCGCCCCGGCAGCAGTCCTTGCCAAAACGGGAGACTTCAAGGCGTCGCCGTTATTGAGCCAGGGCAATAGGACGTTGTGGCAAGCGTATCTTGGCGAGGTGAAGGGGACGACGATAACGGTGTTTGTCGATGACGACCCCGCACATAAGACACATAATAAACGGACGTGGTATGACGGCATCGGCTACCAAGCCGTGACACAATAAGAAATTGAATGGAGGCCAATATGAATCGCAGGACATTTTTGAAAAGTGTGCCGGCACTTGCGATGCTGGCATCGGCAAAGACAGGTTTTTCCGCAGACGCAAACACGGCGACCAGTGCTGCACAGCCGGTCGTCGCAGCGGAAGGGGTAATCAAACTTCTTCAGCCTGATTTGAAGAAGGGCGCTGCGACGATGGAGTCGCTGAGTAAAAGGAAAACAGAACGGAACCTTTCGGAGAAGAAGCTGACGCTACAGCAGTTGTCAGAAGTGCTTTGGGCGGCAGACGGCGTAAACCGGCCGGACGGCAAACGCACTGCGCCGGCGGCAAGGGCCAAGTATGCCGTTGATATTTACGCTGTGCTGCCGGAAGGCGTTTATTTCTATGATGTGGCAAAGCACGAGCTTGCGCTGGTTGTGAAAGGTGATTTCCGAAAAGAGAGCGGTATGCAGGATTTTGTTTATATCGCATATCTGAATTTAGTTTATGTTCTTAACTTAAAGAACTGGCCGGATGAATCGCGGCCAATGCCTCAATCAAAGCGAGACCGCTGGATAGCTGTTGAATTGGGGTGCATTGCGCAGAACGTGCATCTGTATTGCGCATCGGAAGGATTAGGGACGGTAATCCGGGGGATGATAGACGAAAATAAATTCAGCGAAGTGATAAAGGTAAAGCCCGAACTGATACTAATGGCCCAGACGGTAGGGTGTGTAAAATAAGGGCGGATTGTTTAAATGCTATTTTGCTTTAGCATTGCGGCGAGGTTAAGGGCGAGGTTCTTAACTGTTTCCATGCCCCAGGCGTCATCTTTTGCATCCGCCACGATGGTCGCTCCTGAATGCGAATAGTCGGAGCCATCGCTGATTGCCTGCATATTCAGCTGGAGCAAAAAGGTGTGAATATTTTGCAAGGTGATCTCCTGACCTCCATTTCTCGCGAAACCGCAGGCGATGCCTCCGCCGATTTTGCCGGCCATAGGGAGAGACATACCGTAAGTGTGGCGCATCACGACACACCGGTCCATCATTATTTTCAGCTGGCCTGAAACCATACCGAAATAGACGGGGGAGCCGATTAACAGGCCGTGACACCATTTGAGGGCGTCGATTATCGCAGGCATATCATCTTGTTGAAAACAGGAATTGGTTTCCTTGCACTTCCAGCATCCTATGCACGGTTTAATATCTTTTCCTGACAGAGCGATGTATTTAGTGGTGAAGCCCTGCTGCTTTAATATGTCGAGGGCGTATTGAACGGTGTAAGCGGTGTTGCCGTCGGCGTGAGGGCTTCCAGAGATACCTAAGATATTCATTGTGCTTTCCTTTATTTGGGTGCGGGCGATTTTAAGTATCTTTGTGCAAACGTGAGGAACGTTGGCCAGTTCGGGGCGGGGGTATGTCCGCCGGTGTGCTGGCGAAAGGCGATGTTACCGTCGATAAGCGGCGTGCCAATCGGCGGGAACGCGGCAGTCCCTAAATCATTTTTGCCGAGGAGCTTATAGACCGGCCCTGCGGCGGCTGCGGCCATAAACATACCTTTGGCATCGACCCATCCATCACCATTGGTCGCTCCGGCACTAATGAACACGGGGCGTGGGGCACATAAAGCGATAAGCTCGTGAGAGTCCACCGGCAAATCGTTCCAGTTAAGGGGACCTGCGTATTTAAGAAAGTTGCCGGCCATCCAGTGGTATTCACCTGAGCCGGCGAGGTTTTCGACGATTTCGCCCCAGTTTCGGCGGTGAAGTTTTGCGCCGCCTTCGCCGGAGGAGCTAACAAAAGCGACAGCGAAACGCGAGTCATAGGCCATTGTGACAAGCGCTGCTTTTCCATAACGCGAATGTCCTTCGAGTCCGATTTTTTTGGCGTCAACGGATTTGTCGGTTTCGAAATAGTCCAGAGCACGGCTGGCTCCCCAAGCCCAGGCGCGCAGCGTACCCCAGTCATCCGGTTTGCGCGGCCGGCCCTTGTTGCAAAGTCCGATGATTCCCTGCGTCAGCCGCTCTCCGCTGTCGGCCTGAATGCTGGTTGGAGTGATGACGGCATAACCCCAGCCCTTGGCGAGGACCAGCTGCTTCCAATCGGGTTCGCCACCACCTCGCAGGATTCTGTTTCGAGAACCGCCCCATCCGAGTTCCATTATCACCGGTACAGGACCAGCGGCTCCAGCCGGGGTGGTCAGCGTCAATTGGATGTCAACGACAATAGACGGGTACGAGGAATTATCAACGTGACCCATTAGGTGCTTAGTGATGGTCGGCACGGCACCATTTGCATCTTTAGTCACGGCGGCCACCTTCCATTTTACCTTAGGCGTGTTTTTGGGGACCCGGCCATAGATTTCCCTGTCGAAATCCTCAACGATTTCCGGTCGGCGCTTGTTCCACCAAATTTCAGGCGTCGTGACTTTACGGCCATTCTTCAAAACCAGCGGGTCCGGCAGGTTCGGATAAGGATTGGCCTTAGATTCATCGTAATTGGCATAATTTTCAGCCTTGGGGTCCATTCCGTTTCTGCCCGGCCTTAGAGACGTTATGTGCAGGAGAGTCATCATCCTTTTGTGGTCCTGTTCGGCAGTCAGCTGCACCGGCGGAGGCAGTGCGGCGAAAAGATCGCAGATGGGTGACGCGAAGGACAATAGAACAATGATTTTCAATGGTGTCATGAGTTTCATAATATTAGTTTCCATTTAATAAATCGTTTGCGGCGTTTACGAGAAAGATATACGCAGCAGCGTTGCCGATGGTATACTCGTTCTCAGCCCATAAGAAGGGCCAGTCTTCTTTGTTTTCGGGGAAGTCTGGTTTAATGATAAGCACGCCCGGGACGATGCCGCCGGCGATAAACGAGTAGTCGGCGCGATTGTTCCCGTAAGCGATTTTTTTGGAGTGGGTTCCGACGGCCGAGACGAAAGAGATGTCGGAGGCGGGATGGCAGCCATAAATATAATTCAATCCGCTAAGGGTGTATTCGGGGCCAATGATGTCAGGAAAGGCCTTGTGCAGGTAATAATTAGTTATAGCGGAATAGATGACCAGGCCGCTACCTGCCCAGCCGCGAGTTGAGATGGGGACGCCGAAGGGGTTTTGCTCGTAAAATTTATCGAGCTGTTTTTTATAGTTCCTGGCGAGTGACTCTAATTTTTCCGAGTAGGATTTATCCATATATGGTATTGCGCGGATGGCTACAGGGGCGCGAAAACTGAAACGTTCGTCATTAATATCAGGGATTAGCTGGTTTACTCTTTCAGCATATTTAGCGTTTTTTGTGCATATCAGAAGTTCAACGGCTGCGGAAAGCTCCTCAGCTTCCATCTGGCCGCCGGTGGTGTTTCCGAAACTGAATAAATTCGGCTCGTGGGCGTGCTCCTCGTCCCAGACTTTTTTAGCGGTTTCCAAACATTCGTCGGCGAGGGGGTCATTGTATCCTCGCAAGGCGCGACTTGCGGCCGCCAATGCAGCGATAGAGCCGTAATTGAGCGGAGTTGATTTACTGGTGAATGCCCATCTGTCATCGGGAGTGCCGCTGGTGAAACCATCGGATTCGTGCGGCTGCAGTTCGGGATTGTAAATGAGGTTGTCGGTCATCGTTACGCCGTCGCCGAGATGGGTGTATTGTGAGAGGTCGGAGACAATGATGCCGTTAATGGCGTGGCCAACAGCCCTGTGCTGGGCGATGAGGGCGAGAGTGCCGTGTTCTATCTGCTGAAGCAAGTCGGGTATGCCATCCGGATGATGAATATCGACGAATCGGATTTTCTGGTCGATAGCAGTTTCGTCTCTTTTCAGGCGGAAGGATTCCCAAGTGTGAGCCAGATTTGATACGACGTTATAATGAGATGGAGTTCGGATATCAAAATCGCCTGCATCGAACCAGCCGCCGACGTTCAAGCCGGGGATATGCTCACCTGGTTTGTAAGGTGAATCCGTTGTGGGGCCCTGAGAGTACAAATCAAAATGCTTGTGATTTACCGGCGCCTGAAGGGCATCATCAAGATGCGCTGCACCGTGCCATACTTTATAAGCCTCATTTACGAACATGTGGTCCATCTGGACAGGGAGATACACATCAAGGGTGGGGTGCCAGGCGTTTTCATAAATATCCGGCGCAATCCTGAAGGGCTTTGTGCGGACGCTGCCGTATTCGATTGCATACAGGCCGGTTTCCTTTACCGGCGTGAAATCAAAAGTGGAATAATTATATCTAAGGAATTTACCCCAATTTTTTGTCGGGGCTTTATATATTTCGATGGATTCGCCGGTCTCTGTGATTTTCAACAAACGTGCCGAGGGCAGGGGCGTATCGTTTTTGTCTAATTCGATGACAGCAACTTTATTTTGGCTGGGATGATAGCCGAGCTGTGAATGTGCGATGACCGGCGGACGGGTCCAATTGGGAATGGTATTGGCGGTAAGGAACCACTCGATAACTTTGCCGGTTTTAGCTTTGGGGACGAGGGTGCGGACAACGAACCAGCCGTTTTGGGCTTTATTGCGGCCATCGAACAATAAGAGGTCATAATCTTTGGCTTTGATAGTGACACGCCTTGCGGGGTCTTCTGGGGCGAGGACTAGAGTTTTGCCTTTGGCAATCGGGTCGGGTTCTGTGGTACCCGCTTTGTCAACGGTCATCGGGCCGGAAGGGTAGAGTGGGAAGGCACCGCCGACGCTATCCATCAGATATGCTTTTTCGAAATAAGCGGAGGGCAGGAATTCGAGATTGAGACCGGCACGACCGACGAGGGCCTGCGGAAGCGGCTTTTCAAGATTGACGCTTAGAAGTATTCCTCCGTTGTGCGCCTCGGCTTTTATCGTGTAATTGAAGTCATAGTCGGGATAAGTTAAAGATGCTTCGATGCTATTATTTTGCTTATTTACTTTACGTTCTACAAATTCAGGTTTGGGGTCCCATTGTTCCGGGGTCGGGTTGAGGCGGATATCACCATTTGTCGCGGTCCGGACCTCGTGGTGGATAATTTCAACGCCGCTTAATTTAGAATCATCAAAAAAGTTGACGTCATACCAATTACTGAAGACCATCACATTAAGCCCGCAGGTTTCAAAATAGTCGAGGTCATTCAGTTTTAGGCCATCCGCTTTTGGGGTGTCTATGGTGCGATGTGTCTGGTCACAGCCAAGAGATAAAAAGGCGATTGCGGTGATTAGAACAAGCGTTAATGCTATTAAACTTTTAGAATACATTTTAGCGTCCTTAACGGAATAATTTTATGAGCAAAATAAGCCCTTCGGAGGCAATATGCAACCATTTTTTGCTAACGAAGATTCCTGGATGGGCAGGGGACAAACAGGTCCCATAAGTCGGTTGTCGATATTAGAAGTTTTATTTTGCGGCAAAAATCGGCCAGTTAAGAAAAGTTGCGTGCAGAATATACCGAAGTTTCGGGTTAGAACTATTACTTAATAGAAGGGGTCTATTGAATGGATACAGGAAACTGGCTGGAAACACCGGGTTGTGCGTTAGATGAGCAGATAGCGAAAGAGATTTTTGACATTCTGCCCGAGCGAGGTCCTATCGTGGTGATTATGGACAGAGAAGGCCACAGGTGGGTCAGCGACCCTGAGAAATTTTCCAAGCTGAGTGTCCGTGACTCTTTTTGGAGTAAACTTTGCGTCAAAATCGACGACGGGGATGAGCCGGTTGTAACACAGGCGGACGATTACGGCATTGTAGCAGCAGAATTAGCCACCGAGGAAAGCAAGTGCGGATACGTTGTTATTATCCTGCCGCAATACAGCTCCGAATCGACGTTAGTTAATATTAACCTGGTAGAAACATTGCTTAATCAGATAGATTTGATAGCCAAGCTGATTGAGAAAAATAATCAACTTTGCGAGCTTCAGAGAAAGCAACTCAGCTCGTACACGCAGCAAGAAACATCCTCAAATTGACATATCCGCCGGAGACGGGATAAATTTAATTGTGTTTAAGCTTGTAACTGCTATAATTCGGCGACAAGTTACACAGGACAGATTTATTTTGAGAGACAAATGAGATTTCAGGTTTTTAAAAACGGCAAGGTCGTAGATAAATTCGCGCTGTGCGGAGCCTATATGTTCGGGAGCGACGGGATAGCCATTCGCCGGGCGCAGATCACATTCAAAGACGGGATAATCGAGTGTGAGAAGCCGTCCGGAGAAACAGCAGGGCTGGCGTTGTTATGGCCGATAGATGGTTTTGGGAGGGTACTTTTGCCGACGACCTTCCTGCCTGAAAGAGAGCAGCCATATAATTTGAATGTCGAGATAACACGCGCGAAGTTAATGCAAATCATTAACAAGCGGGAGGACTGGTCATTTTTCAATCAATTAGAGGATTTGACGGATTTCGCCAAAGAAGCGCAGGACTTATTTATCCAGGCGATTCAAAACATTTCCGACGCGCCGCTGGCAGCTGAATTAGCGGACAAATCCCTTGAGAAAGCCATAGTCTTATCCGAGAAGCTGGCTGGGAAACAAGCCGACACACTTTTTGAGGCGCGAAACAAGGGCCACGGCTTCGGCAAAGGGTGCTTCGGCTGTCAAGTAGACACCAGAGAGATTAGCAATCCCAAGTATCTTGAGAAGCTGCTCAAATTATTCGGTTCTGCAATAATACCTATAAACTGGGCCCAGATAGAGTCTCATAAAGGCACTTACGATTTTTCAACGGTTGATGCATGCGTTGAAGCACTTAGTAAAAAGAAACTTGCAATCGGTGCTGGACCGTTACTTTGCTTTTCGAAGGGATATTTGCCCAAGTGGCTGCTGCGGAGCGGAGCGGAGTTTGAAAAGATTCGCGAAGCTGCGTATCAATTCGTTTTAAGTATGGCTACTCGATACTCAGGCAGTATTCACGCGTGGCGAGTTATAAGCGGTCTTAACGTATTTAATCACTTCGGGTTCAGCTTCGAGCAGGTTTTGGAAATGACGCGAGCGGCCAATATGGCCGTAAAACAAGGCAGCGACAGGGCCCTGAGGATAATAGAAATCAGCAATCTGTGGGGCGAATATTATGCAACAACACCTAATACCATTCCGCCATTGGTGTATGTTGATATGGTAGTTCAGGGCGGGATTAGTTTTGACGCGTTCGGGCTGACTATGCCGTTCGGCAAGAACCAGGCCGGTATGCAGATTAGAGATATGATGCAGATATCGGCAGGATTGGATTACTTTGCGTTCGTAGCCAAGCCCTTATGTATAATCAATGTGGAGGTTCCGAGCCAGGACGGCAGCGGATTATATGATAGCGAGGTTGCCGGGGTATGGCACGAGAAGTGGGACCAATCACGGCAGGGACAATGGATTGAGCAATTCTATAAGATAACCCTTAGCAAACCATTTGTCGACATGGTAGGATATTCGAACCTTGCCGATACAGATGACAGCACTATAGCCAACAGCGGTTTGTTGACGGCCGAGCTCGAACCCAAGGAATCGTTTCAGACCCTGAATAAGCTTCGCAGCGCTATTTTCAGAATGTAGGTAAAAGGTGAGTTGAAAATTAACCGTGACAACCGATAGTTTTATCCAACGAGCCGATACGCTGCAGAACAAGATTCAATCATTTGCGTTCTGTTTAGCATTAAGCGCAGCTGTTTTAATATCTGTTTGTTTTACGGTTTCTATCGCCGGCGGATTCGAACATCCTGGCGAAATCAGGATAGAGAGCCAGGTGAATCCGAATTATGCGCCGCGGGCAAGTTTAGCGAGATTACCCGGTGTAGGTAATAGACGAGCCGAGGAGATAGCGGCTTATCGGGAGAATTTCAGCGATAGAAAAGTGTTTCGAGATTGCGAGGATTTGCAGAAAGTCAAGGGCATAGGGCCTAAAACAGCGGAAGATATATGCGAATGGCTGAAGTTCGAATAAGAGTAACCATCCTCGCCTCTGACCTTGGTGGAGAAGAAAAAAATGGACGAGTTGAAAGTCAATAATCATAACGAGGGCCAAAAGATTACCGAGGAAACAAAAGGCATCGCCAAACGCAGCTTTCGGATTGCATGTATTATTTTTTCCCTTGCGCTTGCTGTTCGCCTTATATATCTTTATGAAAGCTCGGCCAATCCATCGTTCCAGGTTCCGATTGTGGATTCCAAAATTTATGACGAAACTGCCAAGGCGCTTATCTCCGGCCAAGGTACGGCGAGCAACCTTTTCTGGCAGCCGTTTTTTTATCAAGTTTTTCTGTCTGTAGTTTATTTATTCAGCGACAACTCAATTGTTTTCACGAAGATTCTTCAGGTTCTGTTGGGGGCTTTGACCTGTGGGCTGACCTATAAGCTGGGTAAGAAGATTTTCGGCGAGCGAACCGGCATCATAGCAGGGCTTATTGCGGCGTTTTACGGGCCGCTGTTATTTTATGAATCGGAACTTCTTGCGACAGGATGGGCTGCTTTTTGGGCGGTGGTGATAGTATGGCTTTTCCTGGAAGTGAAGGAGAAAGACAAGAGCAAGCAGTGGTTTTTGCTGGGGCTATGCGGGGCTTTGGGCATTATTACCCGTCCTGAGTTTATCCTGTTTTTTATTGCCGGTTGTATCTGGCTGCGGTTTCAAGTGCCACGAGAGCTATCGCTTGCGACCAGGTTTGCCGCTGTTTTCGCAGGTATCGCAGTGGTTGTAGTGCCGGTTGGTATTGCGTCGGTGTATGCTACAGGAAGATTTTCGGTTGTCCCATCTTCGGCCGGGATTAACTTATACATCGGGAATAATCCGGATTATTGCAAGATGCTGACTATCCGGCCGGGCGAAGGATGGGGCGAGCTTATAGGGCTTCCGGGGCAATCCGGGATGGGAAAGAGTGTATGGGATGAGGACAAGTTTTTTAAGCAGCAAGTGATGGAATACGCGAAGAATCAACCCCTTGATTTTGCCAAAGGGCTGGGGCGCAAGACTCTGGAGTTTATCAGTTCAAGGGAAATTCCGAGAAACTTAGATATATATCTGTTCGGCAGGTGGTCACGGTTACTTAGTCTGCTGACGTGGAAAGCCGGGGGGGTTGGGTTTCCATTCGGGCTTATTTTTCCGCTGGCGGTATTGGGCATAATATTCAACTGGAAACGGATTCCAGCACCTGTGGTATTTTTTATAGCGTTGTATCCATTGTCTATAATTTTAGTTTTTGTCGCAAGCCGTTATAGGGTGCCGATGGTTCCGATTCTTGCTATTCTTGCATCGGCGGGATTGGTCGGCGCAGTCGAGATGTTTCGGCAGAAACACTGGCGAGAGGTTATACTAATGGGCGCTGCGGCTGGGGGGGCTGTTTTGCTATCGACCCTGCCGGGACCGTTCTGCGAAGAACAAGTGAATTTCGAGCCTGAATTTTACCAGTTTGTTGGTCATGGGATGGTTAAGCGAGGTTTTTATGATAAGGCAATGGAGTGTTTAACCAAGTCCCTGCAAATGAATCCGGATTACAATGAGACTTATTTTTATATAGGAGAAGCACTTAGAGGACAAGGTAGGTTCGATGAGGCAATCGAGAATTACAAGAAGGCACTTGGGCTGAAGCTGGACAGTTCTATCGAATATGTTGCGCATAATAATCTTGGCGTGGTGCTTGCAGGACAAGACAGGCTGGATGAGGCAATCGAACAATATAAAGAGACAATTCGGCTGAAGCCGGATTATCCAATTGTTCATAATAATCTGGGCATAATACTGTTGAAGCAGGGTAAGACGGACGAGGCAATCGAATGTTTTCAAGAAGCACTGCGATTAAAACCTAACTTTCGTGAGGCGCGTGAAAACCTGGCCTCGGCGCTTGCGCAGCAGAAGGAATCGCAAGAAACGGTTCAACAATAACTTATTAGAGTGACCGGCCTTAATTTATGCTGGAAATGCCGGCTTAATAGCAGAGAGCAGAAAGAATGAGTGATTGGGAAATAGATAAGCCGCTGGGGCAGTGCAGCGGCAGCGGTAATAAAATCGGGTATGAGGAGGAATATTTTGCCGCTCTGGTTGAAACTGGTGAAGGATTGTCGCGGCGGGATTTTTGCGCCGATTACTGGCAGGCTGCAAAGCCAAATGTGTTCTGTTACTGGAAAACCAGACTGCCGCGGCCCGATGAGAAGAAACACAAATTTATTGATGATGAAATGCTGATGGCTTTTTTTGAAAGGCTGGGAAAGGAAACAGAACAGGAAAGAATAAATTTTCGCTTTGTGCTGGCATTGGTGCTGATGCGGAAAAGACGCTTGAAATATGACTCATCCAAAATCGAAGGCGGTAAAGAAGTTTGGCGTTTGAGAATAGCGGGTGAGAAGGAATACGTCGAGGTAACAAATCCCAATCTTGATGATGAACAAATTAAGCAGTTGACCAGCCAGATAGGCGAGATTCTACAAACGGATTTATAAAAAAATGGAAATCCGAAGTTCAAGGCCAGAAACCAATATAATACTGTTTCTCATTGCTGCTATGGAGATGTTAATTTTTGGGGGCTGCGCGGCCCAGATGGGAAGGTCGGTGCGGGTGTGTCCGGGAAAGGCATCTGCAGCCGAGTCGTTATCTTTACTGAGAGTGCAATTAGAAAATGCGGTGCCGCTGAAAGCAGATGGGCAGTGTCTTTTGCAATATTACACCGAGAAGGGGAAACTTAAAAAGGAAAATTTTCCAGTGAAGCTGTGGGTGAATCCCGCCCCTGCGGCAGGGGCGGGGATGAACCCGCCGGCTGAAATCTATATGCAGGGCGATATTGCTTTCGACCCGAAGGGGATTGTTCTCGGCTCAAATAAAGAAGAGTTTTGGCTGGCGGTGAGATTGAAAGAGATAAGCGGTTATTGGTGGGGACGGTGGTCGGGGAGAGAATATCCTGAAAAGCTGATGATTAGTCCGAGATTGGTGCTCGAAGCTTTAGGGGCAGCGGCTGTCGGGGACGAAGAGGGGTGGTCGCTGTCGAATGAGGGAGCGTTTGACGTACTTACAAAACAAGAGGGCGGCATCGAGACCAAGAAGATATATATTAATAATTGTGATTATTTAGTCAGAAGAATCGAATATTACGACGGCGGCCGGGTCGCTGTTATTGTGGAATTGGACAAATACAAGGAGATATCCAAGAACTTTTTTGTTCCACGCATCGTAAAGATAGTCAACCGTGCCGGCGGCAGCAAGGGAGATTCGGTACAAATTACTCTCGGCTCTGTTAAGCCGGTGAAATTTACCGATAAGCAGCGTGAGCGCCTCTTTGTTCGTCCGCAGGAGCAGGGTTTTAAGCAAATTTACAAAATTGTTGATGGTAAGATTATCGAACAACCCAAATAAGGGCAGGGTTTATGGCCAAAATAAGCTTGAGAGAAAGAATAAGTAAGGGCGTATTTTTGTTAGACGGCGCGATGGGGACACAATTGATTGCCCGCGGCATTGAATTGGGCCGATGCTACGATTGTTTGAATATTGAGCAGCCGGATGCCATTTTGGAGATTCACCGAGCATATCTGGAAGCAGGCAGCGATGCGGTTTTGACCAATACGTTCGGTGCCAATAGATTCACCTTGGCCCGGCATGGGTTTAGTGATAAGGTCAGGCAAATCAATATAGCCGGAGCACAAATAGCTCGCGAGGCAGCAGGCGAGGACAAATACGTATTAGGCGATATCGGGCCAAGCGGTGATTTTCTGAAGCCTTTGGGAAACTTAGAGCCGGGAGGATTAAGAGAGGCTATTTTTGAGCAGGCGAAGGCACTTTCGGAAGGAGGGGTGGATGGTTTTATAATCGAAACGGAGACAGCCCTTGATGAAGCGACAATTACAGTCGAGGCAGTAAAACAGGTAAGCGGAGATTTGCCGGTGTTTGTATCATTTGCTTTTGACTGGGTTGCCGGTGATTTTAAAACGATGATGGGGGTTGATGTCAAATCAGCGATTACAAAGATGGTTTCATTAGGCGTCGATGCCGTCGGGTTTAACTGCGGAACGGTCTCGCTCGATGAATATGTAGAATTGGCAAAGAAGTTTGTCTCTACGGTAAAGACCTTAAATAAGAAGGTATTAGTTTTTGCAGAGCCGAATGCGGGTAAGCCAGAACTGGTTGACGGCAGAGCGGTTTATAGGGTAACGCCTGAAGATTTTGCGGCGGCGGTGGAGAAGATACATTCAGCCGGCGTAAATATTATCGGCGGCTGTTGCGGAACAACCCCGGAACATATTAGAGCGTTAGCTGAGATTCTGAAAAAGTAGATACTGGATAAGTTGTTTTGTTAAGCGTTGTCCAGGAATTTTGCGATATGGTCGATGGTTTTTTGGGTTGCGCCTTGGTTATTTCGGATTACGTTTTGGCCATTGCGGGCGATTTTTTCGGTGAAGTCGGGGTCACTTAGGCACTTCTGCATTGTTTCGAGCAAATCCTGTTTGTCTTTTACCATAATTCCGCCCTGAGCGGCTAAAAGGTCGTCGGCGGTCTGCTGGAAGTTATGAATCCATGGGCCGAAGATTGTGCATTTGCCCAGCGCGGCAGCTTCAATCATATCCGAGCCGCCCATTGGGGCTAGAGAACGGCCTGCAAAAATTATAGTCGCGAGGGAGTAGAATTTACGCAGGTCGCCCATGGTATCGCCGAGGATAACCCGTGACTCGTTGCCCGTGACTTGTCGCTCGTTGTTTTTGATTTGGCTATATCGGATGAGGTTGAAGCCGGATTGTTCTATGAGTTGAGCGACTTCGTCGAAACGTTCGGGTTTTCGGGGGACAATAGCCAATCGCAGGTCTTTGAATTGTTCCTTTAGGTTTTTGTATACTTCGAGAATGATTTGCTCTTCGCCTGGGCCTGTTGCGCCAGCGACCCATAACTGAGTTTTGAGTTCTGAGTTTTGAGTTCTTAGGTTCAGTTGTTCGGCGAGCGTATCTGTGCCATCAACTTTGTCGGTGATTTGGGCAGTGTCATATTTGAGTGAGCCGGTAACGAATACTTTTGCTCTTTGGCAGCCAATTTCTATGAAGCGCTGAGCGTATTCGTCCGTCTGGGCGAGAACGAGACTTAATCTTCTGAACATTTCCTTGGCGAGCGGTTTTATCTTTTTGTATTTAGAGAAACTTCTGTTGGTTAATCGGCCATTGACCACAATGACAGGGGTATGCAACTGGTTTGCAATTAGGACAAAATTGGGCCAAACTTCCAGTTCCATCAGGATGCAGGCGACCGGCTGGATTCCGAGAAAGGCACGTCGCATCGTACAGGAGAAATCGAACGGGAAGTAAAAGACTTTATGACTAGCACCGAAGACGGTGGTTGCACGGGCGAAACCGGTGTCGGTAGTAGTGCTTATTACGATTTCGAAACTGGTGAATCTTTTTTTAAGCTCTTCGACGAGGGTCTTAGCTGCGTTGACCTCGCCGAGGCTTACGGCGTGGAGCCAGATGCATTTTTTCAGGGCTGGGTCTTTGCGGGCAATTCTGCCAAAGCGATTAGCCCAGCCGGCCCGATATCGTCCGTATCTGACCATCCGATACAGAACGAAGGGGGTAATTGCGAAAGCTATCAGCAAATATACACAATCGATGATGAATTTCATTTTACACTTTCTAAAAAAGCAGACAGGCGATTACGAAGTAATAAATGATATTTGAAAAGCTTTGGTTTGTCAAACAAATCTGGATTCCCGCTTGCGCGGGAATGACAAGGGGACGATTTACGAAAATGACGTTAGATTTTTAAAGTTCCACACTTTCAAGCCAATGGTTGGCCAGCACGGCGAAATCAAGGAAATTGACGATGCCATCAGGACTCGACGTCGGAGCCAAATCACATTGCGAGTTCCAGTCCGGCGAAGATGGAGTTTGGAGCCAGTGGCTGGCTAACTCGGCCAGGTCCAGGAAGTCCACCTTGTGGTCACCGCCCGGCGGTGCAATGTCGGCAATAAGAGGCATAAGAGCAAATTCGATGGAAGGGTCATCCAGCCCCAAGAGGCCTCCGCCCCGAAGTACGAAGTTAAGCTCAACGAAAAGGTTCATGCCGATTATGCCATCGGCGGTTCCGCCTTCGGGCGAGGCAACGTCAAGCAGAATAACGGGGATGTCTGTGAAGGAGAGCCATTCGCCCAATGCAGGTATGTCAATTGAATCGATGTAAAAGCCGGGGGCCATTATGATATCGCCTGTAACTCCCTGTATCTCGACCTCAAAGGCTGGGTTAGCTGGATTGAGACCGAGACGGGCAGCCACTCTTGAGCCGACAACAGTGACCTGGGCGCCGGTGTCGAGCATAAAACGGTCTTTGTCGATAGCACTTTTACTGCCTTCGTAAAGGTCAACACTGTGGACAAAAAAGATGCTTTGAGACAAGTTGCCGATTATTATGGAGGGGCTTGCTGGAGGAAGTTCAAAGGGGTTAAACGGGTCGATATAGGGAATATATTCTACGTCAATACCGCCGAGAGGCCGCAACTCCAGAGGTATTTTGTTGGAATAGGTCGGGCAGCAGGGGTCAGAGAGTTCATAAAATGATATGTCCGGACCTGTGAAATCCTCGCTGCCATGGGAAATGGTGATTTGACGGTCGTTATGGAAATCCGCAGCAAAGTAAACAGACAGAGGCGAACCAATGGCTGTGGGTAAGTTCGGTGAATCGAACGCATCACCTACGACGACAGAGACGTTAGTCTCGCCGACCATGCCGGAGGTGTCGTAGAGCATACCATCAGGTTCTATCGCACCGAGTCCATCGATGAAGATGCCCAGCGGATAGCTTACCCAGGCAAAGACCGAGCCGGTGACGCCGGAAACCTCAACCGTATTTGAGGTAAGGTATGGACCGGAAAGGCCAGCCTGGCTGGCGGCAGCGTGACTGATTATGTGAGCGCTGGCACCTGTGTCGAAGATGCCGACGGCGTAGTCAGATTCCGGATTGGGCGTCAGGTAGCTTCCGGAGACGAAATCTATTGGTACTGCATCAAATCGCAAATCATCTTCGTTGAAACGCTCGTTGGTTACGGCAACGGCTATCCATGGAACGAATCCGTCTACGGGAGGCGAGTCAATCACAAGGGCAATCATGGAAGCGGGGGTTTTCTTAGCAAGGGGCGCAAGGCGGAAGGCAGCTTCTGCTGGAAGAACTTTTTTATGCAGGGATGCCGGCCGACGGCCCTTTCGTTTACCGAACATCGGCGGCGTTTTTTCTTGAGGGTAGTTGACGGCCTTGATGGAGCTGCCGCCGGTCATACGCCAATTAACTGGTTGTCGCTGCCAGTCCGGCTTTTTGGCTTCAACGGCAGGAATCCAGCAAAGGACAGCAATGAACAACAGAACAAAGTTTTTGCGGCACAAAAGGCCTTTATTATCTGACATTAAATTATTACCCCTTCTCTAAAGCACTATTGTAACATATTTATACAGAAATTGCACGTATAAAATTACCTATACGGCCGCGAAGACGTGGTACGGCCAGATATATTCTTGACTTATCTGCCGTTTTGGCGTAATAAACAGCAGCAGGTGCTCGTCCCCGTAGCTCAATTGGACAGAGCGTTGGCCTCCGGAGCCAAAGGTTGTGAGTTCGAGTCTCACCGGGGATAGTTAAAGGTGAGCCATTTTGATTGTTCACAGCCAGCTTTTGAAAGACCAAGGAAACTATTATGAAGGCATTTAACAGGATATTCGAGTATATCTGGCCGCAATGGCCGAGAATTGTCGTTGTTGTTACTAGCGCAGTTCTGGTTTCTGTTCTTTTATCTATTAGTTTTATGACTGTGATACCGCTGCTAAAGGTAATGATGAATGAAGAGGGACTGCATGGCTGGGTTGACAGGAAAACCTGTAACTTGTTTTACGGCCTGGATTTTTATGTTCCTAATATTGCCGATGTGACCGGCAGCGAAAACCAAGATTTTGTTAATCAGCTGCTGGTAACCAAAGTCTCAAAAGGGAGTATTTCTTATGCAGCGGGGTTTGAAGTCGGCGACAGAATCATCGAGGCGGGCAATGCTTTAATCGGGCTTAAGCCGGAAAATAATCCGGTCAGGGCGCCAAAATTGCTGCAGGAGTTAGCTACTGTAAAGGACAACCTGATTACATTAAAGGTCAAACGTTTTGCTCCTGACGGAAGGCCTGAAATTATGACAATGGCGATGAACACCGCCGAGAACACAGCCTACATTGACAGTTTAGGCTGGTCCGGTATTGAGCGAATGAAGTTCAATGCCGGTGCAACGCTTATGAAATGTGCGCAATCGGTACTCAGCAGATTGCCCAGGGAGCAGAGCAGTGAAAATCAGACAAAGGCCATAATGTTTATTATAGTGGGAGTCGGGATTGTTACGCTTGTTCGCTGCATAGCCAAGTATTATCAAAGTTTTCTTGCTGAAAAAGTTGTACAGGTTGGCATAAATCATTTGCGAAGGGATGCCTTTGAGCACGTTTTGAATATGCCGATGGGGTTTTTTGCCAATGAAAGACCCAGTGATACCGTCAGCAGGCTGGTGCGCGACACCGGAGCGATGGGCAACGGCATAAAAATAATGCTTGGTAAGGCCCTGCGTGAGCCGCTCAACGCGGCATTTATGCTGGGAGTTGCCGCTTGGTTAGATTGGCAGTTGACTCTTGTTTTTCTCTGCGGTGCGCCGCCGACCCTTTGGCTGGTAAGTCTGCTGGGAAGAAAAATGAAAAAGGCTTCAAGAAAATCTCTTATGGCCTGGTCGCGAATGCTCGGGAAGCTACAGGAAACAATGGAAAGTCTTAAAGTAGTTAAAGTATATAACCAGCAGCATTATGAGAAGGATATCTTCGAGCAGATAAATCTAAAGCTGTTAAAGCAACTGCTTAAAATTTCAAGGGTCGATGCGGCGACGATGCCTGTTCTGGAAGTAGTTGGAATGGCGGCAGGTTCTGTTGCGCTTGTGGTCGGCGCAAGCTGGGTGGCACAGAAGAAAATAGAAGGCCCTGAATTTCTGGTGCTGCTGATTTTACTGGGAGCCGCTGCGGAAGCAGTACGAAAGACAAGCGATATCTGGAACAAGATTCAGGAAGCAAATGCTGCTGCGGAGAGAGTTTTTGCTGTTATGGACCAGCCTTTAGAGCCGCAACAGCAGGAGGCGGTTGAACTTGCGCTTCTTAAGAACACGATCGAATTTAAAGATATTGTATTTAGCTATCCTGGTTCCGACAGTCCGGTCCTTAATGGAATCAATTTAACGGTAAAAGCCGGTCATAATGTTGCCCTGGTAGGCCCCAATGGCTCCGGCAAGACTACCCTTGCGAATTTGATACCTCGGTTCTACGACCCAGACAGCGGGCAGGTTTTTATAGACGGCAAGGACATTCGCGATGCGACACTATTTAGTTTGCGAAGCCAGATTGGAATGGTTACGCAGGATGTAGTGACGTTCAATGATACCATAGCGGCAAATATCGCATACGGCAAACCCGGCGCTACCAGAGAAGAGATAATTTCTGCAGCCAAGCGTTCATTTGCTCACGAATTTATTTCACCTCTGCCCGACGGCTATGATACGGTAATCGGAGAGCAGGGCGTCGGTCTCAGCGGAGGACAACTACAGAGAGTTGTTATTGCAAGAGCGATTTTGAAGAACCCCGCAATTCTGATTTTCGACGAGGCCACCAGTCAGGTTGATGCCGACAGCGAAGCGAAGATTCACCAAGCCATCGAGGAAATTATGCATGACAGGACCAGTTTTGTAATAGCGCATCGGTTCAGCACCATCATTACCGCAGATGTGATAGTGGTGATGGATAACGGACGAATTGCCGCCCAAGGCCGGCACGAGGAGCTGATGCGAACCTGCCCATTATACCGCAGCTTGTACGAAACCCAGTTGATATCGCTGGAATGAGACCGCCGAACAAAAAGATGGGAATAAGAATAGACAGGCAGTTTAGAATCGCGCGGATTTGGTCTAATCGCCAGATAAGAAGATTAGCGTCGATTTTTACCGGTGATATTGTCAATGTATCAGCGTGGGACGACCGGGACAAAGAAGGCGGATATTATAGAGAGTACTTTTCAAACGCGTCCGGTTATTACTGCACTAATTACGCAGGCGCCAGAGGTTATCAGCAAAGGGAAAACGAATATTTTGTCGACCTTACCAAAGACGTTCCGGAAGAGCTGAAAAGACGTTTTGACGTCGTTTTTAACCACACCACGCTGGAACATATATTCGAGGTCAGAAGAGCTTTCAAGAACTTGTGCGAGATGACGAGAGATATTGTCATTATCGTTGTGCCCTTTTCTCAGGTACAGCACGAGAAGGAATCCTATAAAGATTACTGGCGATTTACTCCTTCATGTATTCGTGAGCTTTTCAGGGAAAATGAGATGGAGGTAGTGTACGAAGCCGAGAGCGAACACAGAAGATCTGCGATATATCTTTTGTTTGTCGCATCGCGCAATCCTCAAAAATGGAAAGAGCGAATGCCGAAATATGAGCCGATTACAGAGGCAGGAAGTTCTATCGGTTTCCAATGGTCCTTGAAGGAGTTAAAGCGAAAGGTGCTACGAAAGTATTAACGAACAGCAAGGTGGCTTTTCAAGATTGCTCGCGACCAATGGAACAATGACTTGATATTCGGATGCCGGCGAAAAGATTGGCCGAGCAGTTGGCGTGCCTGTTCGTACATCTCCTCCTGAATTGCACAGCGGCCTGCTCTATAGCCTTCCTGGCTAAGTCTCTTCATTGCCCGAGAACGAGGTATCAGCTTTTCGCCGCCTCCGTCGAAGTAGAAATCCTCGAGGACATCAAATTCGGTATTACGGTTAGCAAATGAACGGACGGAAACATTGTCTTTATGACGCCTTCTTTTGAAAGTCGGGCCTTCAATGGGGATGAACTTACATTTGACGGACATTTTTAACAAGAGTTTGTAAAAAGCACAGCACTTTAGAGACGCGTCAAAACCACCAACCTCTTCATAAAGCGTTTTAGCACACATCATCCCGCAGGAATGAACATAAATAAATTCAAACAGCTCCGTTGTGATATTACCTGAGGGCAGCAGATGTTGTTTTCGTTTTACGAACCTGCCTTTTTCATCAATGCCTACGTATGCCCCATAGGCGATCACATTAGGCCCATGTTCCTCTATCGCCTTTATTAATCTCTCAATAGTATCCGGAAATAAAAGGTCATCGGAATCGACGAATGTAATATACTCTCCCTGTGCAAGTTGGATAAGTTTATTCCGCGCAGCATACTGCCCAATGTGGTCTACCCAATAGTACCTGATGTTATAACCGCTCTCATTGAGCATTTCTTCTGTGCCGTCTGTTGAACCATCATCAATTACAACAATCTCATAGTTTTTGTAGGTCTGAGCAAGCACGCTCTCAAGCGTTTCTCTGAGATAGACTTTCCGGTTATACGCAGGTATGAGAACACTAACTTTAGGAGCCATAGTAAAGTCCGAAACTTACCATGTCATTAATCACCACTAACAAATATTTCCTCTCAACAATTTTTGAGTCTACAGCATTTAGAATACATTACTAATAGATACTGATTTTGCAAGCAGTAATTCGTTATTTTTTTCAATCGCTATTTTGAAACTGACCTATGTCCTGGAGTCTGTTGCCAAGGGTAACAATTTACTCAAGGCTAGTAATCTAAAAAAGTTGACTGGTAGTTGTGGAACTGATATGATGCGTTTTTATGCATCTGCTGATTATGGGAAGTTGTTAGTGGTATTTACCGAAAAAAGAAAGAGCATATAGTCATGTTGCGTAAACCGAATGCTTCGCAAAGCTATTTAGATAAATACAAGATTCAAGACGACCAGTACAGCTTTCCTTATCATCACATTCCCCATTTTGACAAAAAAGGTGTTGGGGTGCGCTTTCGAGCGCTAAGCTGGGGATTTGAATATCTCTGCTATTCAAGGCATGTCTGCGAACTTGTCCATACCCTGACCCCTTCATCGGTACTTGAGGTTGGTTGCGGAGATGGACGTGTAATAGGTATGCTTGACTGGGGGATAGACCGGCGGGTAGGCGTGGACCTATCCAAACGGGCTATTCGTTTCGCCAAGGCATTTTACCACGAAATTGAGTTTTTATCTGTTGACGCCAGGGAATTGAAAGAGACGTTCGATGTGGTTTTAACAGTATCAGTCCTGGAGCATATTTCGGATGATCAAGTTAGCACATTCTTAAAGACTTTAGAAGAACGAACCAATAGGGGTGGCTATGTTGTTATATCTATTCCCACAACGGTTGCCCGCGTGAGTAAGAAACATTATCGCCATTACGATTTGAACTTACTCCAAAAACAGCTTGAAGAAGCCGACGTACATTTGGATATTGTCAACGTCGAATACGTGTATAGGAATAGCCTATTAGTTAAACTGTACTCGAAAGTTGCTAAAAATCACCACTGGTTTATAGAATTTAGAGTATTTAACTACTTGATATGGAATTATGTATGGAAACGATTGCGCAAAGCAGACGAAAAGCATGGAAAACACCTCGTTGTTGTTCTCGGGAAAAAATGACACCAGCTGCTAACGACGGGTGCTGAATTTATATTTTTAACATCTTTTTTCAGAACATCTCGAAATAATGTTCATCGATTTGAATACATAGCATCATAATATTTCTGGTATTCGCCGGAGACAATGTTTGTCAGCCATTTCTGATTTTGTAAATACCAATCTATCGTTTTGTTAATTCCTTCTTCAAAGCTTAGCGAAGGCTGCCAGCGCAACTCTGTCATTATTTTTTTGGCGTCAATGGCATAGCGTCTGTCGTGACCGGGCCTGTCTTTGACATGTTTGATTAGGGATTGGGGTTTTTTGAGACGTTCGAGTATTAGTCCGACCAGCTCCATATTTGTTTTCTCGTTGCATCCGCCGATGTTGTAAATTTGCTGCGGAGGGGCTTCGGTCAGGACCTTCCATACCGCGGCGCAGTGGTCATATACATACAGCCAGTCACGGACATACAGGCCATCACCATAAATAGGGAGGTCCTTGTCGTTGAGAGAGTTGTTTATCATCAGCGGAATCATTTTTTCGGGGAATTGATACGGGCCATAGTTGTTCGAGCAGCGGGTTATATTGTACTTTAAGCCCCAGGTATGGCCGAACGCAGCGACCAGATGGTCCGCCGCGGCCTTGCTGGCAGAATACGGGGAGTTCGGACTAAGCGGCGTCTGTTCGGTGAATTTGCCTTCCGGGCCGAGAGCACCATATACTTCGTCGGTCGAAATTTGAATGAACCGCTCTATTTTTTTATCACGCGCGGCTTCGAGCAATGTCAGCGTGCCGGCAACGTTAGTTTCGATAAAAATCTTCGGAGCGGTGATTGAGCGGTCCACGTGACTCTCGGCGGCAAAATTAATAATTGCATCTATTTTATACTCGTCGATGATATTTGCGGTGAGAGCGCCATCGCAAATATCGCCTTTGATGAATTTGTGGTTAGGATGGTTTTCAAATCCGGCGAGATTTTCAAGATTGCCGGCATAGGTGAGCTTGTCAAGATTGGCGATAAAGCAGTCAGGATGCTCTGAAAGCACCATTCGAACGAAATTGCTTCCTATAAATCCGGCACCACCTGTAACTAAAAGTTTTCTCATAACCTCTCCAAAAAGCGTTCTAACGACACCTGCCAGCTTTCAATCGGCTCATCAAGCAGGGTTTTGATTTTGCTGCAGTTGAAACGGCTGTTTAAGGGTCTTACAGCAGCAGTGGGGAAGTCGTCGGTTTTGCAACTGTTCAAATCCACAGGCATATTGAGCTTATCAAAAATGAATTTTGCCATTTCAAAACGGCTGACGTAACCTGTACTTGCAAAATGAAACAAGTCCTGGGGTTTCTTCGGCAACAAATTGCAAATAGTTTTAGCGACTTCGACTGTGGCTGTCGGCGAACCTATTTGGTCGTCGACAACTTTTAAGCTTTTTCCTGTTTTTGCACGTTCAATCATCTTGGTTACAAAATTACTGCCGCGCGAGCCGTAGGTCCATTCGACTCGCATTATACAGTAACTGCAGCGGCTTTCAACTAAAAGCTCTTCGCCGGCCAGTTTGCTCGCACCGTAAACATTTACCGGATTTGGTTTGTCAGTTTCGACATAGGGTCTGCCGGATGTGCCGTCAAAGACAAAATCGGTACTGATATGAAGAACCCATACGCCGGCCTGTTTAGCGGCAAAGCCGAGCCTGCCTACCGCTTCGGCGTTGACTTTGTATGAAAGCTCACTTTCGCTTTCTGCCTTTTCGACGTTCGTATAAGCAGCGCAGTTAATTACAGCGTCAACATTCTTTAAGGCGTCGGAGAGATGCTTTTCGTTCGTGATATCAAACTCGGGCAGGTCAAGCACGTTTGCAATAAGCCGGTGCTGCTGACAGGCCAGAGCCAAATCTGAGCCGAGCATACCCTTGCCGCCCAAAATGGCAATCCTGTTTTTAGCCATCCTTACGTGTCCAATCGTACGGGATATGGTTGTCGTGGGGGTGTGTGCGGTATTCGTCTGGGTGCGAGTAGTCATACATCTCGGAGACTATGTTTACTATGTAAGCTTCCGTTCCACTGACACACATCCAGCCGTGCTGAACGCCGGGCGGTATGCGAACCACTCCCGGACAGAGCTCACCCAAGTAAAGCTGATTGACGGTTTCGTAAGTAGGTGAATCTTTGCGTTCGTCATAGAGTGCGATTTTTACCATCCCCTTGATGACGTAAAAGTGGTCAGTTTGCTTCTTGTGCCAGTGCCAGGCCTTGACGGTGCCTGGATGAGTTGTGGTAAAATAAACTTGGCCGAATTTTTCAAACCAAGGGTCGTCGGCTCTCATTATTTCGCCGAGCCAGCCGCGTTCATCATATAACACTTTCGCCCGCCGGGCCTTTACGCCGTCAATAAGTTTTCCTGAACCGCTGATAATCAGTCCCTCATCTGCAAAAACCGTTTTTAGCGCTGCTATTTTTTTTGTCACTGTGGCGGCTCCTCTACAACTAATTCATTTACTTTCTTTAAGGATTCGAACGTTCCGGCATCACTCCACCAGCCATCGAGAATATCATACATCAGCTGGCCTTTCTCTATATAAGCGTTGTTGACATCAGAGATTTCAAGCTCACCACGAGCTGACGGCTTGAGCGTTCGTATAACATCAAAAACCGAGGAATCATAGAAATATATACCTGTTACGGCGTAATCCGATTTTGGCTTTTTCGGTTTTTCTTCGATATTAATAACTTTGTCGCCGGATATTTGAGCGACGCCAAATCGCTGAGGCTGCGAGACTTGTTTAAGCAGTATCCTCGCGCCGGTTTTCTGGGCGATAAACTTATCAGCATAGGTCTTCAGATTGGCTTGGAAGATATTATCGCCGAGGATAACGGCGAAGTGTTGCGCGAAGTTTTGGGCCAGTCCGAGGGCCTGGGCAATCCCGCCGGCCTCGTCCTGTACCTTGTATGTAAACTGACAGCCAAACTCTTTGCCGGAGCCAAGCAGACCGACTACGGCGCCCATATATTCGACACCTGTTACAATCAATATCTGCTCGACGCCGATGGATGTTAGCTTCTCAATCGGGTAATAAATCATAGGTTTCTGCCCGACGGGAAGCAGATGCTTATTTGTGACCTTGGTTAGCGGTCTAAGCCGTGTTCCACTGCCACCGGCAAGAACGACACCTCTTAAATCCATACTCGTCTCCTTACGAATTACCGCGACCCAGAAATTCTAAAGCCCCCAGGCGGCGATGTCAACGATAGCTTGCAGGAATCTATCCAGATTTGTGAAAATCCCGTCTGTCCATAGCAGGCAGCAACCAAAAAAACACCAGAAAAAGCTTGATTATTGGCTATCGGGCGAGTATTGTCTGTTTCCTGCCCAACTGCTGATTACATGGAAATCGTCCGAGACGGTAAAAAAACTACTGGATTAGTCCTTAGAGGGTTTTATCGCAACCCACGGGGACGGAGTCTAAGGTTATAAGAACATAAGTATAATGGAGTGTAATCTCTCGTGGACGAAACATATAAAGAACAAGAAAAATGGGGCCTGATTATCCAGCCGAGCAGGCTGTGGTTTGACCTGCATCTTCGTGACCTCTGGCGTTACAGGGATCTGATATTTCTTTTCGTCAAGCGGGATTTTGTTACATTTTACAAACAGACGGCCCTTGGGCCTCTTTGGTATATTATTCAGCCGCTTTTAACCACCGTAGTCTTCACTGTGATTTTCGGGAAACTTGCGGGTATTCCAATGGATGGGGTTCCGAAGTTTATTTTCCTTCTTGCGGGTAATGTTACCTGGGGCTATTTTGCTGGCTGTCTGAATGAGACGTCAAACACGTTCGTGAAAAATGCAGGTATTTTTGGCAAGGTGTATTTTCCGCGACTTACAGCTCCTGTTTCAGTCGTTATTATCAATTTGGCGAAATTCGGGATACAATTTGTCCTTTTTCTTGGCTTTTATGTTTATTTTATTACAACGGATTCAGCCATTCGACCGACTTATTTCGTACTGTTACTGCCCTTTCTACTTCTTCAAATGGCGGTGTTAAGTTTAGGGGCGGGTATTTTAGTTTCCGCTCTTACTACCAAATACCGTGACCTGACTTTTGTGATGACTTTTGCAGTTCAGCTATGGATGTATGCTTCATCTGTGATTATCCCCGCATCGTCAATTCCTGAAAAGTATCGGCCAATTTATATGCTTAACCCAATGACGTCGGTAATAGAATCATTTCGTTACGCTTTTTTTGGTCGCGGGGTTGTGGATGCTGTTTATATTTGTACTAGCTGGGCAGTGACTTTGGTCATTCTTTTTTTGGGGTGTGTCCTGTTCAACAGGGTTGAAAAGAGTTTTATGGATACAGTCTGAGTATGCCAGAGACGGTTATAAAAGTTGAAGAGCTTTCCAAGCAGTATCGCTACGGCGTGATTGGTCACGGGACTTTATATAAGGATATAGAGAGCTGGTTGGCGCGTATTCGAGGCAAGGCAGATCCTAATATGAAGATTACGGAAGACATCGGGCCTGGTTTAGACGGTGAATGGTTCTGGGCGCTTCGGGATATTTCATTTGACGTCCAACAAGGAGCGGTGCTCGGCATTATTGGGCGCAACGGTGCAGGCAAATCGACTCTTCTGAAGATTCTATCACGTGTTACTACTCCAACAAAAGGAGTGATTAAGCTTAAGGGCAGGGTCGCATCATTGCTTGAAGTAGGCACCGGCTTTCATCAGGAGTTGACCGGTCGCGAAAATGTTTACCTTAACGGTGCGATTCTCGGGATGACAAAAGCTGAGGTTAGGAGTAAGTTCGATGAGATAATCGACTTTTCCGGCATAGAGAAGTTTATCGATACACCTGTAAAACGGTACTCGTCGGGAATGTACGTCCGGCTAGCCTTTGCGGTAGCGGCACATCTGGAACCTGAAATTTTGTTTATCGATGAGGTACTGGCAGTTGGAGATGTTGAGTTTCAGAAAAAGTGTCTCGGCAAAATGGAGGACATCGCAGAGGGGGGGCGTACTATATTGTTTGTAAGCCATAATATGGCAGCGATTCGCAACTTGTGCCAGCGAACCATTTTACTTGATAAAGGTAAGCTTTTGATGGACTCGGCTACGAATGAGGTGGTGGCGCATTATTTGGATCAGAACCTCGTTGAGGGGGCAGTAGCTTCAAGTGCCGATATAGAGCAAAGGATGGAAGGTCGGATTAGAAAAGGTAATCCTTTTTTGCGATTGCGTGAGGTTGCGATGCTTGATAACTCCGGACTTCCAAGGCAGTTATTTCATTCTGATGAAGATATTACTGCGTCAATTACGTTTGAATGCCTGCAACCGGTTCGGGAGGTATTTATTATAGTCCGCGTGGTTGATGAGAACACTGCACCGGTTCTGGAGACTCATTGTATTGATGACCCAAGTGCTGCTCGAAGGTTTTATAATCTTGAGCGAGGCGTTTATAGAGCATCATGCGTTTTTCCCAAGAACACATTCGGCGGGAGGTCATTTTTTCTATCAGTTCACTTAGTGTACCCAAAGACAGAGCATGTTTTTATCGATAAGATTCTTGAATTTAATGTTGCCTTTAAGGGCTATAATAATATATACGAGAAGACTTACGATGTTTTTATCAGGCCTCAATTAAAATGGATGATGCAGCCTGTAGACAGGGGGAATGTAAGTATTCTTCAAGAATAGAGCAGTAGCTGGTGGTATTGTTTTGGGTCGAGAATTTTAGATTTCGAAAGGTGTGTTAGTTCAGACGGAGAATTACAGATGTTGAACGGTAAAATAATTTTGATTACAGGTGGCACAGGCTCATTTGGTCAGGCCTTTGCCAAACGGGTGCTTGCCGAATGTGGGCCTCGCAAAGTTATTGTATATTCGAGAGATGAATATAAGCAATATATGATGCGTGAAAAGTTTGAAGCTTATAAAGAACAGATAAGGTTTTTTCTTGGAGATGTAAGAGACAAAAGCAGACTTTTGAGGGCTTTTGAGGGGGTAGATTATGTTGTGCACGCAGCGGCCCTGAAGCAAGTGCCGGCTTTGGAATATAATCCAACTGAAGCAGTCAATACCAATGTAATGGGGGCAAACAATATAGTTGACGCAGCCATAGATACCGGCGTAAAGAAGGTCATAGCACTTTCGACAGATAAAGCCGTCAGCCCAATAAACCTTTATGGTGCAACAAAACTGGTTGCTGAGAAGATATTCATAGCGGCCAACGCATATAGCGGCGGGAAGGTTCGGTTTTCGGTGGTCAGGTACGGAAACGTGATGGGGTCTCGCGGCAGTGTAGTTCCATTATTTTTGGGGATGAAAGTTTCCGGGATTAAGGAATTTCCCATCACTGATGAAAGGATGACTCGTTTTTGGATTACGCTGGAGCAAGGTGTTGAACTGGTGATGAAAGCTCTTAAAGAAGCAGAGGGTGGAGAGATATTCGTTCCAAAGATTCCTTCTATGAAGATTACTGATTTGGCGAGAGCGATTGAGCCGAACTGCACTTTCAGATATACGGGAATAAGACCGGGGGAGAAACTTCATGAAACTTTGATTTCGTACGATGAGTCACGAAGCGTCAAGATATTTGATGGTATGTATGTGATTGTGCCTCGGTTTTTTGAAAGCATGACAGTTGACAAAAGATATGCCAAGTATCCTTCGGTTCCGGAAGGCTTTGTTTTTCAAAGCAATGTGAATGATATGTGGCTCAGTCAGGACCAACTGAGACAGATATTAAAGGCAATAGAAGTTGAGTAAGTTCATACCTTATGGGCATCAGTGCATCGAGGAGGACGACATCCGGGCCGTTGTCGAGGTGTTACGGTCTGATTTTCTTACACAGGGGCCCAAAGTAAAAGAGTTTGATGGAGCGTTGGCTGATTATTGCGGGGCGAAATATGCTGTGTCATTTTCTTCGGGGACGGCTGCGCTTCATGGGGCATACTTTGCGGCTGGCATAAAAGATGGCGGTGAGGTAATAACATCTCCGATTACTTTTTTGGCGACAGCAAATGCAGCATTGTTTTTGGGCGGTCGGCCGGTTTTTGTTGACGTTGAGCCCGACACGGGCAACATTGACGCTGGGTTGGTCGAGCCGGCCATAACGAGTAAGACCAAAGCAGTTGTGCCGGTGCACTTCGCCGGTCATCCGGCTGATATGGAAAAAATAGCTGGAATTGCCAGGGAGCATAATTTGATAGTGATAGAAGATGCCTGTCATGCTTTGGGGGCGAAATACCTTGGTTCGGCGATTGGCGATTGCAAGTATTCGGATATGGCGGTGTTCAGTTTTCACCCTGTCAAATCGATTACTACAGGAGAAGGCGGGGCGGTTTTAACGAACAACAAAGAATACCATGAGAAGCTTGTTATGTTCAGGCAACACGGAGTTACAAAGGCTGACAGTGCTTTTGTCAATAAGAGTGAGGATGCCGGCCAGTGGTATTATGAGATGCAACACTTAGGCTACAACTACAGGCTGACGGATATTCAATGTGCCTTGGGGATTTCGCAGCTCAAAAAGTTGGATATATTTATCCATGGAAGAAGGCGGATAGCCAACGCGTATAACCGAGCGTTTAAGGGTAATCCTTTTTTTGACCTGCCGGTGGAAAAAAGCAGCGTGAAGTCTGCGTGGCACTTATACGCCATAAGATTGAATGATGAATATAAAAGTGTGAAACCTAAGATATTCGAAGAATTGCACCTCAGGGGGGTAGGTGTTCAGGTGCATTATATACCTGTTTATCTTCAGCCGTATTATCGGCGGCTTGGTTACAGCAGAGATTTATGCCCTAAAGCAAAAGATCTTTACGAAAGGGAGATCAGTATTCCAATATTCCGAACAATGAGCGATGAGGATGTTCAATATGTCGAGGATAATGTTTTGAGTGTGTTTGAACAGGTATAAGATTAGAAACAGTCCTATGTTAAAGATTTATTTAGGCGATTTGGTGTATGATACCGTAAGCACAAATTACGTTGTTCCTTTAAACGTTGCTTATATTGCCGCGTATGTTAAACAGAAATATCCAAACGAAGTAGACATTACAATTTTTAAATACCCAAAAGACATGGAGGATGCATTGTGTAATAATCCTCCAGACGTTTTAGGTTTAAGTCACTATAGTTGGAACGCTATGCTTGATGTTCTTTTCATTAAAATGGCTAAGCGATTAAATCCAAATGTAATAACTGTAATGGGCGGTCCAAATATCAGAACAGATCTTCGTGGCATCCAAACTTATCTTTCAACACATGCAGAGCTTGATTATTATATTTTACACGAAGGAGAAGAACCCTTCGCTAATCTTGTGGGTGAAATAATCAGTGGTAATTCCAGGGCTAGTGTCCCGGGATGTGCTTCAATCCAAGCAAATCAATTGGTTTTTACTCCCATACCTGCCTCCGGCAAATCAAAGGAGATTGATTTGCCCAGCCCATATCTGTCGGGGTGGCTGGACAGATTTTTGGCAGATGCCAACATGATGCCGTTGCTCGAGACTAATCGAGGTTGTCCCTTCGGATGTGTTTATTGTGCATGGGGGATATCAGCGCTTTCCAAAGTGCGGCAACGTTCAATCGAAGTCGTATTAAAAGAGATCGAATATGTAGCAGAAAAATGTGTTGGTCAAGTTGCATGGACTTTCTGCGACGCCAATTTTGGTATTTTGCCAAGGGACATAGATATCGCCAAAAAAGTTCGTGAGATTACAGATACATATGGGTATCCCATTGATGTTACCCTATGGCACTCGAAAAATGCAAGTGCCCGCACCCTTGAGATAGCGGAAATTCTTGACAATAAACGTGGTTATATTGCTATCCAATCCGCGGATCCAGTTGTTCTCAGGAATTCAGGCAGAGGGCAGTGCAATTTCAGTCAGTATACGGAACAGATTAATTTTTACAAAAACAAGAACCTGAATGTAATTACCGACATATTGATTGGACTTCCCGGAGAGGGCCCGCAAAGTCATCTGAATACTCTCATGTCTGCCTTTGATATGGGATTTGACTTAATCTATCCTTACAACATTCGCATGCTTCCCGGCACAAAATATGAAACTGATGAATATCGTAAGGAATATGGAGTAACAACGAAGTATCGTCCTATTTTGGGGGCTTATGGTATCTTCGACGAACAGATTGTGTTTGAGATTGAGGAATCAGTTCGGGCGACAAAAGATATGACAGAAGAGCAACTTGATGAATTTAAAGTTTTTCATTGGCTTATTTACTTTATCTGGAATATGGGTTATTTCAAACCTGTACTTAAACTTGGTCAGAGGTGCGGCGTAAATCCAGGCAGGGTGCTATTAGCGATTACTCAAAGCAAGAATCTAATTCTAAAGAAATTTTTTGACCGAATGAAAGCCGAGTCCATGGATGAGTGGTTTGATACGCCACAGGAGATGGTTCGGTTTTATAAAGTACGAGCGAACTTTGACAGCATGGTTAGGAACTTTAGAAAGCTAAATTTTCTATACCTAGCACTGGCGTATCAGGATACAAGGATTATTGAGGCGTTACGGGAGGAAATTTTAGAAATTCTCAGGACGGAATTGGAAGATGAAGCCAAAAAGAATCTGGATAAATTGGCTGACCTTTCGGACAAAATTATTTGTAAAGAACTTCTCGATGGGGAATTTATAACGCATGCCAGCTATCCTTCCGGTATTATCTCGACAGTAATCGGCAATTTGAGCCTTGAGAATGAAGGAAACATTGAACTTGAGATTTCGCGTCCTAAAAAACATGTGGATTTTTCCCGCTATCATCTAATCAGAAATGGCAAGGAAGACCTTTCGCTATCCAATATAGCCCTATTCTTTGAAAATGGCGGCATGGATACTCTAAAAAACAAGTTACGTATAATTAAAAAATGCTCTACGGAGTATATAAACCCTGTGAAATAAAGGAGCTTAACGATGCGTTATTGCAAAAAATGTGCGATGCCTGATACGAGGCCCGGTTCTATTTTTGATAAAGAAGGTGTTTGTCGGGCGTGTCGTAACTATGAAAATCGCAAAACCATTAACTGGGATGAGAGGAAGA
>JAQTLP010000012.1 GCA_028714855.1 Phycisphaerae bacterium
ATTATAAATACCTTCATAATTGTCTTTAACAATTTTATATGCCCTGATTTTGGCGGGCTGGTCGAGAAGTAAGTATAACGGAGTTGTAAGATATTTATTCACGCCTTTGGCATAGCGAAGGTCGGCATAGCGAAGGTCGGCATAGCTAAGGTTGGCATAGCGAAGGTTGGCATAGCTAAGGTCGGCATAGCGAAGGTTGGCAGAGCGAAGGTCGGCATAGCGAAGGTCGGCAGAGCGAAGGTCGGCATAGCTAAGGTTGGCAGAGCGAAGGTCGGCAGAGCGAAGGTTGGCAGAGCGAAGGTCGGCAGAGCGAAGGTCGGCAGAGCGAAGGTCGGCAGAGCGAAGGTCGGCAGAGCGAAGGTCGGCAGAGCTAAGGTCGGCCTTCGCTCTTATTGCCGCTTCAATTGCCAAGCGCCAATTTTCCGTTTTGATAGAAAACAAAATACTGTCGGTTAGTTTGTGTTTAATTTCAAATTTCATTGTTAATTTGCTCATTTTATCTCTCCTTCGGTATCGAGTTTATTATTTCGCGCTCCCTTTTCCTGCCTTCTATCGGCACAAATCCGGCATGGGGTTTCTTGTTTGTAAGCCACACCCAACCTGTAACTCGACAATAACAATATCTGCACAATGCACCAACATACCAGCGAGTGTTATATTTACATAGCCCCTTTTTCCCGCAAAAAGGGCATTTGCCAAATTTTCTACCTTTGTTTCGATTCATCTTTTTCCTTCTTTTATCCTTTTATGGGTATTTTAATGCTTGTTTGGCTAATTTGATAAGCGGCAGACGTTTTTTAAACGTATCAGCTGCCGTCCAAGCTGCATATCTCTCTACATCAAATAAATTAGCCGAACAAGCTGCATAAGCCGCATCATTGGCACAAAAAGCCGTACAATTCATATCAATTGCCGCACGGGCCGCATCAATCGTTCTATCCCTACCATTCAACCAGTTATTAGCCCATTTGTTCCATTTTCTGTTTTTATAGATTTCCTTAGTAACCAAAATACCAAACGCAATCTTTTGATTCTTTGTTAATTCGGGTAGTGGAATTTCCTGAACCAATCGCATTTTAGTAAAACCAAATTTTAGTCCCCTATCGGATTTTTTCTCGCCTCCAACCTTTATTTTGAATAATCGGGGGTTTTTTATACCACCGTGGACTGGATTTAAGAATACGGCCAACAATGGAGAATTATAGCAATGTAGCCAGTGTTCAGTACACAACTCGCCTTTACCATCGGCTTGTTCCCATTTGCCGATAGTCCATTGAAAACCTCGGTATGTTCCCAAATTCTGGTCTGTCAGTTTATAATATGGCATTTCAATTCCCTCGGTAAAAAATGCCTGCCGCAGTCGTAAGCTGCGCCGTGCGAGCGGTCGGAGTGATGGACGTACGGCAGGCCAACAAGGCTGGTTTGGTTTCAAATTGTCTCGCACGGCTTTTCATAATGTTAGGATTATCGGCGTTCTTCTTAAATCTGTCAAGTGTATTTTCTTGTTTTTTATGTACTTAACGTCTTAAATATTCATAAGTATTTGCAAAATAACGCAGTTACAATGAGAAAAAATATTTCAAAATAGTCAGGAATTTTCTTGGTTATCTTTTGTGTCGAAAAGAGTTTCCGCTTTTGTAATGGCTGCGCGCATTTCGGATATAGCTATAGCGGAAACAGTTTTGGCGTATTCATCATCATCTACACCGCAAATAAACATCGCCTCATCGTGCAATGCCAATAACTTTTTGCACGCTTCCAGCAAATCCGGAGCGGCGGCTATCAATTGGGCGTCAGCTTCATCGAGTATATAACCTTTTCCTATATCATTTCTGCCGACCACAATGCGGTATCCGCCTTCACTGGGCTTGTCTGATAATTTGGCCAAAATCCCAAGTTGAGAACCATTTTTGCGTACTTCCCATTTTTCTTTTGTGCGTTTCATTTTTTTCTCCTTTTAACATAATTGTTTTGGCTTGACGAAAACATATCTTTTTTGATGATAACAACTTAAAAATCGCCCCGCTTTTTGTGTCCAAGGAGGGTATTGGTCAACGGACACTTTCTTTCGCCATATTAACCTGGCTGTTTTTAAGCACCAACACTCTTTGATGCCGTAAGGATTGTTGCTGTTATAGAAATTATCTTCACAGCCGCTACAGTATTTTAGTTTTTCATAATTTTTCATAATACGCAACTCCCCTTTTTTTTCTAATATCTTTTTCTATTTTCATTTTTTTCTCCTTTTCTAAAAGATATTTAAACTGTTTTGGGTTTTATTTTTACCAAACTAAACTCGCCGAGCAATCTCGCAAGTTTTGACCGGCAACGCGCTCTATTACAAACAGGTTGATTTTCTTGGCGTTCTGCGCGGGCTTGTGATGGAGTGTTTGCGTACTGTGCCAACATTCTTTTCCCAAAAATCTGTATATAGTTTAAGGATAAGTTCGTCGGCTGCTTTAGTTGCGATGATACCGATGTTTTTGTTATAGACCACAGCATCCTCGATTGTGTATAAGTCTTTATCGGTCAAAATACCCTCGAATAATTGTTTTTCACGTTTCATTTTTTTCTCCTTAGATTATTGCTTTTGGGTTATTTCATATAAATTGTGGGGGTTTTCTTTACTGAAACAAGCATCTAAGCTTTGGCTTGCGAAAACGCTAATTCTTTTTCTGGAACATCCTTTTTTTCTGCCTTCTTTTATACGCCGTTTTTCTGCGATGAATTTGTATTTTTTGGGCTTTATAATTCTATCTATTTTAGCCCATTTTTTTCGGTACTCTAAGCGTTGTTCTTTTAATTTTGGGTATTCCGCAAGCTTAGTTTTTCTCCGCAGATTTGCTAATTTGTTGTAGCATTCTTTGCAATTTTTACGCATATTACCAACTGGGTTATGAGAAAATTCTTCTATGGGTTTTACAATATGACAGATATTACAAATTCTACTTGTCGTTGGTAACGGTTTTGGTTTTGCACGTTTTCTTTTCCACGCTTTCTGGTAAAAATTAGTTATCTTTCTTTGGCAGTCTTTGCAAATTTTATGAATAAGGCCACCGTTGTGTTGGTAATAAAAATCCGAAAAAGGTTTTTTCTTTTGGCAATGCCCACAAACCCTTACAACCAACAGTCGTCCTTTTTCTTTCACACTATCTTTTAAAACAGGTGAAAATAGATTAGGAAAACCATTTTTGATGGCTACTTTGATTGTTTCTATTTCTTTATTGTCCGTAGCAATTTCTCCTTTTTTTCATAAAATCCCAGGCAGGCAGTTGCCCGCCATAATTAACCGGTCGCCAGTTAGTATTAACTGGCGGCCTATTGTGCCGTATGGTATGGGAGTCGAACCCATAATCCTCGTCCGCCGCAGCTCGCCACAACCGCTTCCGCAGCTCTTATAAATGGACGCTGTGCATTCCTTCTTTACACCAAACCATATCCGCCGTTTAGGCGATTTCGTTATCATATAAAAGATTTCAATGATAAGTTTTATTATTACTTCCAGCCCCTGCCAACGCGGCAAGGGGCTGAATAGGCGGTTAATGTTTGTTGTACAACCCGAAAAATATAGCTGTTAATAATACAAAAAGAAACACAACGAAGGCGGCAGTCGGCATTTCTGCTTTATTACCCCTAATATAATCAGCCACATATCCTGCCATAAAAAACAAGGTGAACAAAAGGAAGAATACAAAAAAACCTGCCGTTATAGCTTCTCTCATAATTTATTCCTTTCTTCCCCGCTAACGCAGGGATGGGTTCAAGAATTACCAATCCATTTCGTCCAGTGCATCTTCCGTAGCCATATCTTTTAATACTTCATCAGTGGCCGGTTCGTTTCCTTCGTGCTTAACTGGGCGGCTGTCATTTAAACAACCAATTATTTGATACTGTTCGTTAATAGTTTGATGTGCTTTTGTTTCTTTCTTTGCCATTTTAATTTCCCTTTCGCAGATTTTTAACTTGTTAATGGGTCTGGCTTAAAATCGTAAAACGCCCAAGGCGTTTTAAGACTAATTTCCACGTTTCGCTCAAAAATTGATTCTATTGTACCTTTTTCGTAATAACCGTGATGCTCTAAATAATCAACTGCTTGTTCAGGAGTAATTTCAAAAGGAATTTCACCTTCGTGGTTAAATGTTTTTGTGATTCTCATAGTTTGGCCGCCTTTCTACTTAGCCGCTATTAACTTTAAATATGTTTTACGTTTTAAATCCTTGTAGCCGACTCGAACGGCCACGCAGGCCGTGCCCTGCAAGGATAATAGCGGTCAAGCTATTTGAAGGTTGTTAGTTTTTTCTTAACAGTTTTCTGCCTCTTGTGCAAACCGGTAAACATTCACATTTATTGCAATTTGGTTTATCGCAGTTCCCGTATGTTTTTGACTCAAAATAAAAACCGCTTAATCGTATCGGAGCAAGTCTTTTGTCATTAAGTCTCCGAACGATAATCGTATGTATTCCGATACTATACGGCGAAACATTATCATTCAAAGGATAAGCCAAAACCTGCCATAATTCTTTTTTGCCGTGATAGTATTGGTTTTCTCTGTATCTGTTTGTATTCATAACAAGGTAGCCGATTGAACCAACAGGGGGAAGTTTTGAATGGTGTAAATTTGTTATTTGTGTTAGCATTGTTTGACCGCTACTTTCCGCCTGACCGCTATTAACTTTCAAAAGAGCATTTACTCTTTATGTATAATATCGGTTATTCCGCGTGAAAAGTCAAGTACAAAGTCTAATAAAATAAAATAATTATTATTGCTAAGTGCTTGATAATAAAGGATTTAAAAAGGGGGTAAAAAATAGTTAGGTGGGGACATCATAATAAATAGATTGCAATTCAACTTTCCGGTTTTATCGGGAAATATCAAATTGTTTGATTTGTTATTTCGGGCTACGTTTACCCCTACCCAGCAAAGATAATCGCTCATATCGCATCGTGGAGCGTTTTTCTTAGATGTTAAGTGCTTGTAAATAAACGACTTAGGGGGTATGGTCTTTTTTGGGCTAAAAATGAGGGCAGGAAGAACGTAATATGCGGTTTTTAAGGAAGCAATAAAGGCATTATAATTGGCATCTTTAGACCCAAAAAACATATCAAAGGATATGTCAAAACAGCCATATTACTCCTTGAATATAAATACCTGTGAATTAAGCAGTTACGTAAAATATAGCAAGATAGTGTTATTTTTTGTAATAACAGGGTTATTTTATGACTATTTTATGTTATTTTGGCTGTTTTCAAGCTAAAAACGCCATAAACAAATATTAGCAAGATAGTGCTATTGACAAAAAAAGCCAAATTGATATAATCTTCTTCAGCTTCTTCTTCCTGAAGGAACGTTATTCTTAACCCATAGACAAGGTTAGAGTTGTCGAAGGGTAAGGAGAAGTAGGAGTAGTTCTTCGGTAGAAGTAAGGTAAAGTAAAAATGGTGCAAAAAACAAGCAGAAAGACGCCAAAAATTAAAGACGTCAACAACTTGTCAACAAGTCAACCAAATGTCAACACCTGTTATCAATGTCAACCATAAAGATAAAGAAGAAGAAAAGAAAAGTATAAAAGAAAAAGATACAAATGTTGACAATCCCATTGAAGGTAATATACTAAAAACCATACCAAAGGCAAAATTATCAAATAAAGAATTCGAGCAACGAAGGCAGAGGAACATTGAAGTATTGAAAGTAAAGTAGTTTTCTAAAGAAGGACTTTTGCCGCGAATTAGTTAGGGCCTTCATAACTATTTTAGCGAATAGAGGTTAATACGGACAAGAAAGTCTCCAATTTTACAGTTGGGGACTTTTTTGCTTTACAATTATAAGCATTTCTAAATATTCTATAAGTAAATCTAATTTTTCTCTTGACACGCCGAATATTAGAGTTACACTTAACGTAAATGATGCCGAAAAGCAACAAAAGGTTGTTTAACAAACAAAAAACAAATGTTTCAAAAAGGAAAATCAGGTAATATACACGGTCGTCCAAAAGGCAGCAGAGATTTTGGCACTGAGCTTGTAGCAGCTATTAAACGTGCCGAAAAACGCGATAAAGAGTCTTTGCTTGATTATGCCGTTCGGCGCGCGCGAGCGAGTGATAAGGTGCTGTGCTCGTTATTGAGCAAGGTCGTTCCTGATTTGTCTATTAACGATATTCCTGCTTTGCGAGAATTTCTTGTAAACATAAGCGTTACAAAGACTTATAAACAGAATGATAGTTGATTTTAATCCAGTTTTGAGTATAAAGCAGACAGAGGCATTTGACGCCCTTGAGGACTTAGCGATTGATGAGGTGCTTTTTGGCGGTGCAAAATACGGAGGGAAAAGCTGGTTTTTGTGTGTTTGGGTTTTTTTAACTGCGTGCAGGTTTATCAGGGAACACAATATCCCACAGAGCGACCACCCGCTCCCGATTGGCTTTATAGGTCGTAAAATTGCCAAGCATTTCAAAGACACGACATTAGAGACGTGGTTCAAGACTATTCCAGTTGACGGATATGTTGTCAAAGACGACCCTGCTTCAATTATAATCGATAATCGGGTTAAGGTTGATACGGGTGGGTTCGATAATCGTGAAACGATTAAGAAGTTTAATTCTGCCGAATACGCTTTTTATGCGATTGACCAAGCAGAGGAAACGACTGAGGATGATTTAAGTTTATTAAGAGCGGCCACATTTGGCCGGTTGGTGGTAAATGGCAAGCCAATAGCCGGTAAAGCGTTATACACAGCCAATCCGGCTCAATGCTGGCTAAAAAAAGAATTCATTGATTCGGTTAAGCCAAATAAGCGGTTCATTTCTGCTCTGCCGAGCGATAATCCGTATTGTACGCAAAGGTATATTGACAATCTTAAAGATAGCTTTAAACATCGTCCGGAGCTATTACAGGCGTACTTATACGGTAACTGGTCTGCCATTGAGGGCGTTAATCAGGTAATCAAGAGTAATTGGGTGTCCGGCGCCGCTGTTCGGTTATGGCACAAGCCGAACATCGTCAAAAAGGTTATTGCGTGCGACCCTGCGAGATTTGGTGATGATGAGACTGTTATATATTATCTCGAAGATGGTGTTATCGTTGACGAATTGATTTACGGTATGAAGGACACCATACATACAGCCAATCAAATAGCGTGGCTAATGGACGCTAAGGGGTGCAAGACTGCCATTATTGACGTTATTGGTATTGGTGCTGGTATCGTGGACTGGCTGAATGAAAGAAACAACACGCCCGACAATGAACATCGGGAAGGCAAAGGTTGGACTATCATCGGGTTTAACAGTGCAGAAAAAGCCGTTGACGAGAACAGGTTTTACAATAAGCGTGCTGAGGCGTGGGATTATGCGGCCAAACAATTTAGCGATGGTAAAGTCATATTACGGTCTGATGGTAAAAAAGATATTGTGTTAGAGAACCAATTATGCCTGCCTTGCTATGAGTTTAGAAATGGCCGTATGCTTATCGAGAACAAGGATGACATTAAAAAGCGTTTAAGTTCGAGTCCCGACAGGGCTGATGCTTACATAATGGGTATTTGGGCAAATGGTATGTTTACTATAAACGATGGTATTTCAGTTAATCACAGAATTGATTTGACCCCTTCTGCCTATCACGGCAACCCGTTAACACGGGGAATGAGAATAGGAGCGGCGTAATATGCCTCCGATAATTATAGGTGCTTTAGCTGGCGGAGCATTGTTCGGCACAACGGCCACTACTGCCGTAGGTGCTGCTTCGGGAACGATGTTGACTATGAGTGCTGCCGGTATGGGTGCTGGTGCGGGTGCGGGCTTTTTGTATAACGAGATGGCCAAAAAGAGAAAAGAAGGCAGTAAAACTACTGCTCCTGAAGGAATGAAGTCAATCGAATCTTCGCCGATTGGTAACGCCAAAGTTACGGCAGGAAAATTAAGTGCGGGGACAACGGAAGATGAGCGAATGAGCAGGAGATTGTCCGGTTCTTTATTGACTAAGGGCTGGGCTTCGCCTACATTGGGAACGCCTTCGCTGTTGGGCGGGGGTGGTTAATGTTAACAAAAAATGAAAGGAACGAAAAATGAATAAAGTATTGATTTTAACGGTGTTGTTACTTGTCGCTGGCTGCAAAGAAGTCCATAAGTCAAAAGAGATAGCCACGGCTACAGACCCAAATACAGACCCGATGAGTGTGCTGCTCAAGCCAAACCAGCAGTGGATTGACGAGTATGGGGACAGTAAAGAGTCCCAAATCATCTTTACATTGGTTAGAATGAACAAAGTCAACGGGGATTACCACGTTGCTTTGACTAACAAGATACTTGATGCAAATGACCCTAACAGCGTGGAAAGTAGATTAAGAAAACTTGAGCCAAAGGATATAAACGACCCAAACACTATAAAATAACAGGTGTTAAATGACAGCGTGGGACGACAAGAAACTGTTCGATAAGATTACAGACCTGCTAACACAGTTAAAGGCGGCTTATAATGTTTTCAATCCCTGCCGTGATACTATTGCAAGTATTTTCAGGCCTGATTTAGGAATAGATACAAGTAAGGACGGCTTCTTTGGTGCAGATATTTATGAAGGTACGCCCGTTTGGGCTTCCCGCGTGTGGGCAAAGGGATTTCAGGGCAATCTTGTTTCGATGAATATAGACTGGATTTCCTATTCGATGAAACAGTTCGAGCTAAAGGGTATAGACCGGCTTGACCAGTGGTGTCAGGACGTCCGAGACCACATGAGCGCATCTTATCGGCAGAGCAATTTCTACGAAGTCCAGCCGCAATTCACGCTTGATGGTGGTACTATCGGTTCGCCCGTAATGTTGTGTGAGGAAAGTTCTGTTCTTGAAAGCCGGACGATGTGGCTTCCACAGCATTATAAGCAGTGTTACGTTTCGTATGATAAGTACAATCGGCCTAACGGCCTGATAATTGAAGACCCGACTTGGACGGTCAAGAAGGTTTGGGATACGTTCTGTCAAGGAAGGACGAGCGAAGAAAAGGCAACGTGGGCAACCGAACATCTTAGTTTGCAATTCAATAATTTTATCAAGAGCGGCAATTTTCATACGAAACTTACTCTTGCCTATGCTATTTTCAGGAAAGATGATTTAGTATGGGGTACTTGGAAACCGGCCAATTCAGGCACAGACCATAAATGGATTGGTGTATATTTCGAGAACGGAAGCGATAAAGATAAAGACAATCCATTAAAAGTTGACAAGTTCTTTGCCAAACCGTTTGTTGTGTGGGATTACGAGAAGAAATATTACGACCCTGTTTCAAGAACACCCGCTTATATGGCTATATGGGACAATCAGAGTTTGCAGCAGATAACGAAACAGTATCTTGAGAATTTGCAGCACAAGAACAATCCGCCCCGATATATGCTGAAGGGTATGTTGGGCAGGGTGGATTTCTCCCCTTCGGGAATAACTACTGTTGATGCCAGTGAATACCAGACCCCCCCAAAAGCATTAGACACCATTGGCGATATTCAATGGAATTTCGAGGGCGTTAAAGTAGCTAAGGAAAATGTTGAACGCTGGTTCGAGCTAAAGGCGTTTACAATGTTCAATAATCTTGTCGAGCAGGGTGGGAGTCCGCCTACTGCTGCGCAGATATGGCAAATGGTAGGTGAGAAGGCAACGTTAGTTACCGGTATAGAATCTCATAGCAAATATCTAAGGGATTGTGATGAGCAGAAGATGGAAATTGAGGTTCGGGCCGGTCGTGGGCCTTTTGCCCCTGATGTTTTGGCGAATATATCCGATGTGATTCTGGCTAATAGCAAGATTTATCCTGCCGATAATATGATGGATATTGTGCCGGAGTTCATCGGGCCGCTTAACAGGGCGCAGAGAATACAGCAGTCGTTAGCCCCGATAGAGTCTGGCTTTGCGGCAATGTCGCCGATATTTGCGGCCTTCCCCGAAGCTAAGTATATTCTCAAAGTTTACGAGTTAGTGGACTATATCAGGAACGCTACGAATTTCCCGATAAGCACGATAAACACCAAAGAGGATTGGGAAGCGGTTGTTGATGGTATAAACAAACAGATGCAGCAGGACAAGCAGTTTGCACAGATGATTGAGTCAGCTAAGGCGGCAAAAGGAGTTTCCGGCAAGGTTGAGCCAGACAGTATTTTAGGCGCATTGTCAGGCGGGAAGGCGGCGTAAGTGAAACAAAACAAAATACCTTTTGACAAGATAGGCGAGTTTTTGACGACCTGCTATTTACATTCAGGCGGGGAATTTCTTGCTTATCATTTACAGAGGTTATTTCTGGAGATAAAAGACGAAGGCGACAAGGCGTTGCACAATGAAACCCGCAACGAGATATTTACGATGATAGCAGGCAGGGAAGATGAGTTTTTAAAGGCAATAGCGGATATTGTTTTGAAGATAGCACAGGAAACAAACTTATTAAAGGACTTGAAAAATGAGTGAAGAAGTAAAGCACTGGACGCAGGAATTTAACCACGAAAAACTGGCTACGCCGGAAGCAAAAGAGGCATTTACTAAAGCAATGCACGACTACGCCACACCAGAAGAAGCTATTATTGGCGGATATGAAGCCAAAAAAATCGTAGGCCGTAAAATGCCTGAAAGTCTTGACGAGGTCGAGAAGTGGGAACAGAAAGACCGAGATAATTTCAAGTCGTGGCTGCAAAAGGTCAACGGTGCAGTCGGCGATATTAAGGACTTGGAAGACCTGAACATAAAAGACGGCCTGCCGGAGAATTTACAGACCAGCGATGAAATGATAACTGAGTTCAAGAAATTCGTTGTTGATGAAAAGATACCGAAGGCAAAGGCACAAAAGCTGGTTACTTTTTATAATAACGCTATGTCGAAAGCAGCACAGCAAATCGAAACGATGATAGCCACACAGAAGAAAGCGGACGAAGATGCCTTCCACGCCAAGCAGATTGCGACCAATGACGCGCTTATTGCCGTAGAAGGTACGAAGGAAAAGGTTGCCGAAAAGAGCGAGTTGGTCAGGCGTATGTTTGCGAATGTTATCACCAAAACGCTCAAATTAACAGACAAAGAGATTGAACAATCCTCCTCCGAGCTTGTCAGTTCGGGCATAACCACAAATCCCGTTTTGTGTCGGGTGTTATTTCATCTTGCCGAGATAACCGAAGGGCAGGGAACGCACGAAGGCGGCGGTGGTGTAGAAAATAAACCAGTATTAAGCCAGTACGAACAGAATAAACAAAGATGGCCTAAAAGTCCACAGTTATGGGGCGACCCAAATAAATAAGGAATATATAAATGCCAGATGAAACAAATGTAGAAACGGAAAAAGAAATAAAGACTGAAGTTGTAGTTAAGGAAGAAAAGAAAACATCAGGGTTTTCGCGGATAAGCCGTTACAAATGCAATACCTGTAATTGTGCATTTGAAAGCACGGCAGAGCCGGAAGATGTTAAATGCCCTGATAAGTATTGTCCTACTAACGGCTGGAAAGAACCTGAACCAGTGGTAGTGACAGCAAGTGCAGTTGAAGTGCAGAAGAAACCGGCTAAAAGCTGGGCAACGAGCAGAAAGAACAAATAACCCCTGCGTGATATGCAGTAAAGCAGATACGGTTATAAGTATATAAGTATGCAGGAAAATAGAGACACCGCACCGCAAGGTTGCGCCTCTTGACAGTCTGCAAAGACAGACTGGCTTAGCGTGTCCACAACACGCAAGGCAGAGGCCGCGTAAGCGACACCCTCTCCCGAATAATTGTTTTTACTAACGAAGATTTTCTAAAAATTATTTAGGAGACATACAATGGCAGAGTTAGGTTTAGATTCACGCTACAATTTGGTGTCCTCGCTGAAATTAGTGAAGGACAACAAATTAGTAAATTTCGCCGAGATATGCACGGAAAAGAACCCTTTTATGCAGGACATTCCGATTGTTCCGGCAAACGGGGCAATGAGCAATGAGGGTTCGAGAGAAACATCACTTCCCACCCCGCAAATTATCAAGATTGGTGATGGTCATAATTCGTCAACGGTCAAATGGGACAACTTCACAGAGAACATTTCACTGTTCGTTGACAGGGCGTCCATTCCCAAGCACGTTCTCGATATAATGCCGGATAAAACTGGTTATCGTTCCAAAATAGAGAACAGGCACATTGAGGGATTCAGTCAGGGCGTTTGCAACCATTTCTTCTACGGCACTTCCGCGGCCACACCTGAAAAGTTCGATGGCTTGGATGTTCGTTACAAAACACCTGATAACAGTTCCGGCACTTACGACCCGACAAATCCAGACCCTTCTACGGCCGCGAATTTCGGAGTGTTTGACGCTGCCGGTACGGGTACAGCTACTACTTCAATATGGATGATTCAGCCATCAGTTGACAAATTTTGCGGCATAACACCTGCAAATGACCCGAAGATGGGTATTTCTCAAGAAGATTCAGGCCTTGTCTACGCCACCGCAGAGAACAGTTTACAGCGTCAGGAATGGCGGACTGAGTTCGAATGGAAAATAGGTCTGAATATCAGCGATATTCGTTCCGTTGCCAGAATAAGAAACATTGCGGCCGCGATAGCCAGTATAGACGAAAGCATTATCAAACTGATTTATCAGGCACGCAACGAGATATTCAAAGGCAGTGAGCCGGTCTTTATGTATATCCCCAAACGTCTTTTGACGCATTTTCAGGTCTTGGGTGAGGCGAAACAGAACGTGATATATGACAGAAACAATATCTATGATGTTCCGCTTTACAGGTTTGGCGATATGGTCATTCGCGCGATGGATGCGTTGTCTATCAGCGAAACTGCCGTTACAGCGGTTTAAAGCAATAACATAACAAACAATAAAATTCCATAGATTTGGAAAGGAAATAGATTATGGGTATGCACGAAAATTTAGGTATTTTTCAGGATGGGGCAACAGCGATTTCCGCTGCCGGATACTCCACCAACTTTATCGATTTGGGGGTAACAACCCCGCAAATCGGTGTTGGACAACATTCACCGATGCTCTGTATCAAAACGGCCGCTGCGCCAACAGGGACGGCAGATACGCTTAGTATTGAGCTAAGGGGTTCGGCGACCAACAATGCCACAAATTTGAGCGGCACGATTAAGTATTACGGTATGCTTCTTCACGGTGCGGCCGGTGCTGAAGTTGTCCAGACCGATGCACGGCTTGCAACGGCCGGTGCGTGGATTTGGAGAGGCAGACTGCCTTACGAAATAGCCGTGCGCTACATTCAACTGTATTTCAATAACACTACAACCGTTGGAAACTTCTATATCGATGCGTGGCTCGAAGATGAGGCGCAAAGTGATTTTAACAAGCAGGTTTTAACATCTGATGTCGGAAATCCGTAGATGTACGAAAATTAAAGATTTTGGGGCATTAGAGAGACGGTTTGAAATACAACCGTCCCTCCTGTCCCTTTTTGAAAGGAAACACAAATGAAGAAAACAATATTAGTATTCCTGATAATGCTTCTGTTTATGGAAGACATTGTCTTGGGCAATATGACCTACGGAGGCACTAACTATATTGATAATATAGCTTATGCCAAAAGCGGTCGTAAAAACAGAGACCCTATTTACAAAACCATTAACGAGATAGAGGCGATACTTAATGACTCTAATCTTGCCGATGGCGATATGATTTACTTCGATGCCAACACTTACGTTTCAGGTGCTACGGCAAGCACATTGATTTTTGGCGACAACGTAACCGGTGAGGATTTACGGATTCTTTTCAGTTCTGACAAGGCAACTTTGTACTCCTCTACCGGCGTAACTACCATTGACTTTAACGACCTGATTTTAAAGACAAGCTACCTTACTGTCGGCTCAACTGCTTACACGTTGCCCGCTACGGATGGCACTAATGGTCAGTTGCTAAAGACCAACGGCTCGGCTGTTTTGTCGTGGACTTCTGCCGGTGCAGGTGCGGTCAGTGATTTGGACACCGCCTACAATGGTGGTTCTGCCGTAACTGTTGACGGTGATGCTATTACCCTGACCGTTACCAACACAAGCAATAACAGGGGTTTGGACGTGGTTCAGAACGACACCACAAACAACCCCGAAACTGTCCGTCTTACCAATACGGGAACGGGTGATACTTTGCAGTTTGCCTCCTCCGGTGTGGCTGGTAAAGACATAGATGGTTCTGGCTCTACTTGGAGCGTAACGGCCGCAGGTGTGGGTACGTTTACAGGATTAACGGCCGGTGCGGGTTCTCTTACCGCAGGCACTACCGTTACAAGCGGTACAGGCGGTTTTGTTCTTACTAATGCAGCCACTATAACCAATGCTACCAATACGGAAATAGCTTTTACCGAAGATAACGGCACGGCCAATGAAACTTTGAGTCTGGATTTTCTTGTTGATGAAGTAGACCTAAAATCCACTACCGGTGTTGTAACTTTGGGGTTTGGTGATATAGACGACTTGACCGGCATTAACAATATAACCTTTGATGCTGACTACTCGGCAATATCACTTACCGCCAATAGTGATGGAGATAATTTTGCGATAAGTTTACTTGGTGCGCAAGATGCTCATCTTGCTATTTTCTCAAATGGTACGTCTGATGACGCTCTGACAATTGAAAGTGAAAATGGCGGTATTGATATTCTTTGTTCTGGTGCAACTACCGGCGAGGATATTGACATATACAACACTGGCGCAAGTGTCAATGTTACCGCTACCGAGGCCGTTGCTGATGCTATTGTATTTTTTGCCAACAACGCTGCTGCTGGAATAGATATAACTGCCGGTGCTGATATTGATATTACCACAACCGGCGCAGCCGGAGAGGACATTACAATAGCCAATACAGGCGGTTCGATTGACGTTAACGCAACGGAAGCGGTTGCAAACGCCATTAGAATATCCGCATCAAACGCCGCAGGCGGGGTTGATGTAAACTTCGGTACTGGCAATATGGATATTTTAGGCACGGGTGCAAGCGCAGACTTCGCTTTGGATTGCGACCTTGCAAGTTTCGACTTCACAGGCACGACCAATTTCAGTATGGCCGGTACTGCCGAAGATATGACAATATCCGTTACTGGCGCAGCCGATAACCATTTGATTGTAGCTTCGTCCGGAACAAGTGCAAACGCTTTGCAGTTGACGGCCTCGGCAGGTGGAATATCCGAAACAGCACTTGACGATATACTATTGACGTTAACCGCCGCCACAGCGCACGAGGACGTTAATATCTCGACTATAGGGGCTGTCGATACCCACGTTGCCGTAAGTTCGACCGGCACAGACGTAAACGCCCTTATTCTAAGGGCTGCCGCCGGTGGAATAGATGTCGATGGCAAAGACGATGTGATTATCACTTGTGCGTCCACTACTACCAATGACAATCTTGCCATAAATCAGACCGGAGCAGTTGACGCCGGTATAAAACTTTCTGCTGCCGGTACTGGCGCAGCGGCTATTTCACTTCAAGCCCTTGCAGGCGGTTTAGATGCTGATTTTAAGGACGATATTATCATCACCTGCGCCTCTACGACTACTGCCGATGATTTCCGGCTTGTTCAAACCGGTGCGGTTGACGCTTCTATCAGTTTGGAAGCGGCCGGAACGGGTGCTGACGCTATACGGCTTCAATCTCCTGCCGGTGGTTTGGATATAGATGCTAAAGATGATATTATCATCACGGTAGCTTCTACCACTTCGGGCGATAATTTGGCTTTGCAGCAGACAGGTGCATTTGCGGCCGGTATTACTTTGGCGGCCGCAGGTACGGGCGATGACGCCATTGATTTGGCGGCAAGTGCCGGTGGCGTTGATATAGATGGTCTTAAATCGGTTACTGTAACATCGACCGAGAACACCGTTGACGCCGTTAAAATCAATTCTACAGTCGGCGGGCTTATTATCTCTGCCGATGGTGGTGCTTCGAGTGAAGATGTCAATATAGTTGCCGCCACTTCCACGCTTGCTCTTTCGGCAGGTGAGGCAGATGCAAATGCTATATGGCTGAAGACCCTTAACGCAGCCGGTGGAATTACAATCGGTTATGGTACAGGTAATATGACAATCACCGGAACGGGCGCGAGTGCCGATTTTACCCTTGATGCAGACCTTTTGAGTATTGATGGTACTGGAACATCCAATATCACCGTAACAAGCAATGCCGGTGCAGAAGATTTTACCGTTGCTCTTGCCGGTGCTACGGATTCACATTTGGTAGTTAGTTCTACCGGTACTTCGGCAGATGCACTTCAGCTTACCGCCTCTGCTGGCGGTGTGAAAGTAGCGACTTCCGGTGCTATGGCTAACCAATTCTATGTTACCGCTGTTGGGGCGTTTGCCGGTGATGTTATCAATATGGCAACTACTGACGGCGGGATAGCTTTAACGGCGGCTGGCGCAGCCAATGGCGATATTACGATTAACGCCGCTGATATTCTTACACTGACACAGGCGGACGCAACGGGAATAGTTATCAATGGCGGCAATGCCTCGTTTGTCTTTGAGGGTGTAACTGCCGATGATTACGAAACCACCGTTACAGTTTCAGACCCGAAAGCAGACCGGACTATTACCCTGCCTGATTATACGGGTTCTGTTCCAATTATAGCCGACCAGAGTACGATACAGACCTCGATAGTTAACAACACAGCCACCGTTACCGACACTTCAATTGCTTTGCCTGCCGCTTGGTTTAACGGCGGTGAAACTATAAGGTACAGATTATTCGGTACGAAAGTAGGCGCAAACGCCGCTATGGTAGTCAACCTGTATCTTCTCGATGGTAATGTGCTTACACTTACCGCCGCCGATGCAGACGCGGGCGACTGGACGGCAGATATTTACTGTATGTCAACTGCCGCAGCGACACAGGATTGTTTCGGAACGTTTATGCAGACTGCAAATGCAGTAGTATTCGACCACGCCACAGGTGCAAAAGACTTGGCGGCTGGTGGAAATATTTACTGCACGATTACATCTGCCAACGGTGCTGATACGGTTACTGTCGAAAGTATAATTGTTGAAGTAATAGTTAAGGATTAAAGTATTAAAGGGTAGGGACAGGCGGGCGTTTTTTCATTTTTCCGCCCGCCGTCCTGCCCTTATATTAAAGATTATAAAGGTGGTAAAGGTGGTATATGACCGAAACCGAGATTTGCAATTACAGTTTCGTTAAACTTGCCGGTGCGGGCGACCAGATTACGGGCAATTCGTTCATATCCGATATAAACGCCTCTGATGGCCTGTCCAAAAAATGTAAATTCTTATATCCGATATGCAGGCGAAAAGTAATTACCGACCTTGCAGTTGTTAAAAGCCCTTTAAGGGAAACCCTGAAATATGCCGATTTGGGTGCAGAAATTGCAAGCGCAAGTCTGCCCGAAACAGGTCAGTACGAATACGCCTTTAACGTCCCTTCGGACTGCCTTGTTATCATCGACCAGATAGCGGAAAGTGATTTGGGATTAGAAGACCAGAGCAAAATCACACGGTATCAATTCACAACAATTCTCAATAAGGTCGGCAATGGTAAAATATTATTGACTAATTCGTTATCGAATTATGAAGGCACAAGTGCGTTTATCAGATATTGCATCGACCAGACTAATACCGGTACTTACAGTGCTATGATGGTCGAATGTATATCAACACTTCTTGCGGCTGAATTAGCACCCGTTGCCGGAAAGAACACTCAAATAAGACGTGAGTTAATGGTCGAATACAAAGGAATGGTAATTCCTGATACACAGGGATTTAATCAATCCCAACAGGACAATTTTACGGAAACTAAAACAGATTATTTAGGTGGAAGATAAATTTAAAGGAGAACAATAAATGAGAAATGTTTTGATAAAGATTTTCATTTTAATATGCCTGATATTTTTCAGCACGGCAGTTTACGCCGTTGAAAGCTCTGTTGTCCCTGAAAGCGTTAAAGACTTTATTGACAGCATACACAATTCGCCGGTAATTCTTATCACCAATCAGAACGGCTGGCAGGTTCTCGACACTACGACTTCGGCTGGTTTAGAGCCGAATGATTTGACTGCCGCAACAGGCACGGGCGGATATGGCGGCAGGACTTATTTAAGCGTTGTCAATGATGCCAATACCGGCGCAGCAGAAGTAAACAGCGTGATAATCCCCTGCACTTGGAACGGCGCAAGAATACGATGCGTAGGCATAACGGCAGACCTGACCGTTACTTATCAGGTGTACGGCGGAAGTTTGCCCGTTCTTGCCGGTGGGAAGGTGGATACTACCGCAAATTGCGCACTTGATTATTACGGCCAGCTTGTATTTACAGTGGGTACACAATTATCAGATATAGCGACTTATTATTTTGCAGACCAGATTACTATTACTGACACCAATAGAGACCATACCGCAAGCTGGACGGTAACATCGTCCGATGATAACAGGATTGCAGAATGCAGGATAGACTTGTTAGGCGATAATGTACTTGTTCTTGTACCTACTATTTGTAATGTGAACTGTAAATTGCTCGGCAAAGGTTGCTAAAGGAGATACATATGACAGTTGCCTCGTCCGAATCAATCAGGGAATCATTTGCCTGCGGAACTGGAATAACTACGTTTCTGTTTACTATGCCCTGTTACTCGGCAAGTGATATTGAGGTGAGAAAACGGCTTATTTCCACCGGAGCAGAAACGACCCTTGCCGAAACTACGGATTACACCATAGCCGCCACCGGCGGGGACTATCTTAACGGCGGCACGGTAACTATTCTTGTCGAACTGGCAAACACCTATGAAATCCATATAGTGCGCAAGTTAGTCAAGACGCAGGAGCTTGCAACGGCCTCAGTTACGCATATTGCACTTGCCGCTTCCCTCGATAAGTTGACAAGGATTGTTCAGGACTTGCAGGAACGGTTGGACAGGGCAGTCCATCTTAAAAATACCGATGATGTTACCACGCTTGAATTGCCTACCGATAGAAACAGTAAATACGCCGCCTTCGATTCAAGTGGAAATATCATAGCTTCTGCCGGGCCGGTAGGTGATAGCGAGATACCTGTTAGCTCTTTTATGGAAGATGCTTTGAGTGCTGCCAATGCCGCCGCTTTCATTGCGGCATTAAGTTTGGGAACAGCTTCACTTCTGGCATCTGACACCGATGGCACACTTGCGGCAAATTCTGATAGCTCAATAGCTACCCAAAAAGCGGTAAAAACTTATGTTGATACCTTGTCGGCCTTGTGCGCTAAACTTGCAGGTAATCAGACAATAGCCGGAGTTAAAACATTTTCTTCTTTTCCGGTAACGCCTTCTTCCGCGCCGACAACTGATTATCAGGTTGCCAATAAGAAATACGCCGATGATGCGGTAGCTACCGGAAGTACATTTACCGCCTATACCACTAAAGACTCAAACAACGATGATATGGTTGCTTCGCACGCCTACAAAGCGACTATAAACGGTTTTGTATATGCAGAGGCCGGATTGACCGCCGCACAGACCCTTTACGGCTATGTAGGAACGACTAACGACCCTTATGGGGCAGGTGTCAGGGTAGGTTATCAGCTTGCGGCAACATCATCGGGCGGAAGTATCGCCTTTGAAGTTGCCATAGATGAATATTTTGAAATAAGAACGACCGGAAGCTCATTAGTGATTAGATTTAAAGGCAGAGGAACTTTAGGCAATCCCGTTGACCAAGACTAAATAAATAGAATATGAAAATATCCCCGACAATAACGTCTTTTAATACCGGCAGGGCGACACCGTTGCTCGATGCGAGAAGTGATTTTCAGAGGTATAAGGCCGCAAGCCGAACATTCAGAAATATATTCACGACCCCGCAAGGCCCGTTCACAAGAAGGCCGGGTACTAAATATATCTCATCTACCAAAGATTCCACATACGCAGCCAGACTAATAACTTTCGAGTATTCTACTTCTGATTTTTATGTAATAGAAGTCGGCAATCTTTATATGCGTTTTTACCGTAACGGCGCACAGATACTTTCAGGTGCTTCGGCATACGAAATAGTAACGCCTTTTACGACCGCAGACCTGCCGTATATTCAATATTCTCAATCTGATAATGTGATGTACCTTGTAGATGGTTCGCACTGGCCGCAAAAACTAACAAGGGTAATGCACGATAACTGGACTATTGACGATGCTAATATAATCAATGGCCCGTTTATGAAGGAAAATACAGAGGACATAACTATAACACCTTCCGCGATAACAGGGGCGATAACGCTTGCGGCAAGTGCGGCGGTATTCAATCCAAGCCACGAGGATTGTCTTTTCGAGATAAATCAGCCCAGAGGCACACCCGTATTAAGCGGCAGTCTGGGCAGTAATGCCAATTCGTCAAGCTCGGAGTATTTTACAGGCGGGTACGGATTTACAACGGCCGGAACGTGGGACGCTACTGTAACACTTGAAAGAAGCGAGGACAGTGGTTCAACGTGGAATCCCGCACTTGCACCGTTAAGCTCAGCTAATTTTGATAACCCATCTGAAGAAGAAGAAACAGGTGCTATCTACCGGATAAAAATGACAAATTGGGTTAGCGGTACTTGCACTTATAAATTGATTATCGCAGACCCGTTAAATCATGGTGTTGTGAGGATAACACACGTTTCGGATTCACAGAACGCAACGGCTACGGTCATTGCTTCGCTGGTAGATACCGTTGCCACAAGAAGGTGGAGAGAGGGTTACTGGTCTGATTACAGGGGCTATCCTCAAACAGTGGAATTTCATCAGCAAAGACTTATTTTCGCCTGTTCGGATAACTATCCTCAAACAATATGGTTCGGCAGGGCAGACCCCGATAATTACGAAAGTTTCTTCGAGGGTACTTATGACAATTCGGCCTTTACCGTAGCACTTGAAGGACAGAACCCTATACACTGGATTCTTTCACAGGATTATCTTGTTATCGGGACAAGTAACTCCGTTGGCAAATACGGCGAGCAGGGCAAGCCGATTACTCCTACAAGTCCTAAATATTCGATACAAACAAGAATCGGCTCGACCGCTTTAAGGGCTGTCTATGCCGAGGAATCTATTTTGTACGCCGAAAGGGGCGGTAAAAAGATAAGGGAATTTACTTATGTTGCGCCGGAAGACAGGGTGCTTTTAAGTGAATCTGATTTGACCGTTCTTTCAGAGGACATTTTAAGGGAAGGGGGCGGCGTAGAAGATATGCTGTTCCAGAACAGGCCGAACCCTCTTTTATGGTGTATTCTTAATGATGGTACTATTGCAGTCTTAACATATCAGAAAAAGCAGGAAGTTATCGCGTGGGCGACACTCGATAGCACAGGCGGGGAATTTCAATACTTTACCAAAGTCCCTTCAGAAGATGAAGATGAGATTTGGGCTGTTGTCAAACGCAATGTAGATGGTTCTGATGTGTATTACATCGAGCAGTTTCAGCCGATAAACTGGGGTTCTGACGATGATGATTGCTGGTTTGTGGACTCCGGTCTGTCTTATGACGGCGCACTGGCAAATGTATTTTCAGGACTCGACCATTTAGAGGGTAAAACAGTATCAGTTTACGCCGATGGTATTGTTTGTGATAACGTAGTGGTTGATAGCGGCTCGGTAACAATCAATAACGCCGCAAGCAAGGCAATCATCGGCCTGCCTATTACTTGGGAATATGAGTCTATGCCTCTTGTCGCCCACCCTATGGACAAGGACATGAGCAAAAAGATAATGGCCATTGATTTTGACTTCTACAAAACAGGGTATTGTAAATACGGTAATGGTGAGCATGACACTGAGCTTAAGGAAATAAATTTCTTCCCGACTTCACCTACACTTTCGGCGCAGGAATTATACACAAGTGAATATTCTGTTTTCAGGGTTGCTTATCCCTATGGAAGTATGGGCAAGCAGACGATTTATTTAACGGGTGATAAACCACTGCCGATTACCGTGCGTTCTATTACGCCGGTTTATGAGGTAACCCCAATAGGGTAATAAATGATAACTACTAAGGCAATGACTGTTGACGATTTTGTAACAATTATGATGCAGAATCTATCTGTTTATCCCGAATTGCCGGTACTATCCGAAGAACAGAAACAGCAGGGTTTGACCGATGAGCAGAAAAATTCGATACTTGACGCACAACTGCGCCTCATGGCTCATCTTAATATCTGTACGGGTACGGCCTTAAGTTACTTTGATAGTAATAAAAATAATGAATTAGTCGGTGTGGGCGGGATAAGATATACAGGAATAGGGGAAATCTGGATGATTACTCCGCCCGAAATAAGACAAGAACGAAAACTATCCCTTTTAAAAGAAGCTAAAAGCACCTTTGAAAAACAACGGGACGAACTTAGTTTATGGCGGGTATTTTCAGAAACGGGATTGAGCGAAAACTTCGTAAGGCACTTAGGATTTACAGACCCGCAAAGTAAAGTTTTATCGTGGGACAGGAAGGTAATTTAATATGGGCGAAGCGTTGCTACCTCTTGCAGTCGGCGGTATGATAACAGGCACGGCTATGAGTTTTATCGGCCAGCGTCAGGAAGGCAAAGAGGCACAAAAGATAGCCAATGCACGCGCTTTAATCGACCTTGACAACGCTAAAATGGCGGAGGAAAACGCCCGCATAGCAAGAGAGCGGGCGAATGAGGCGGCACTTGTTCAGGCCGAACAGGGACGCAGATTCAAGAACACCCAAAAATCAATATTTGCGGCAGGCAATATAAAACTTAATATAGGCACTCCGCTTGTCGTAGAGGCACAAACAAACGCCGCAATAGCCAAAGACATAGGATTTACTCTCGAAGAAGGTGAAACAGAAGCTAATTTTTATAACAGACAGGCGGGCGCATTCAGGGCGTCAGCAGACATTGAAAGAAGAATGGGCAAATCGGCACGGAAAAATGCCAACTGGTCTTCGTGGGCTTCGCTAATGCAGGGCGGGGGAAGTCTTGCAATGTTGGGTTATTCTGCTATGCCAAAGAAAATGCCGACAACTGCTTCACCATCTATGTATAAATCGGCCAATTCAGCCAATTTATGGTTAAATGAGCCATAGAAAAGATAATGTATTAAGGTTAAAAATGCAAATACCTCTTTATACACAACAACAGTTACCGCCGAGTCCAAGAGAACAGCCGTCTATGCCTAAACCGCCTTATTCACTTGCCGATAAGAGCGGCCTGATAGCTTTTGGCAATGCAACGGCTGGTGTCAATATGGAGCTAATGGGTAAAATCATCGAGAGCCAGAGGGATACCCAACTGGCCGCCGCCGATGTTGCCGTTGACAGCCAGTTAACAGTATATTCAAAAAAGGTACAGGAAAGCGGAATTCCTGATTTAGATGGCAAGATTTTCGATGAAATGTTCGGCGATAATTTCAAAAACACCACGATGAAGGGAATGAATAGTGCGGCTGCCGATATTTTTAATAATAGATTTGATACCGTTAAAAGCAATCTTAAAATCCACGCCGTAAATCAGGCAATGGTTCAGTCGGCACAGCAGGACGAAGCGGCATTAAAAGCGGGACTGGAATATTGGGGCAACAGATGGGCAAATTCAACCGATGAAATAGAATTTAAGAATTACGAATCGCAGATAGATACGCTGATAGCGCACGGCAAAGACAAGAAACTGGCCGGTCTTAATATTCCCGAAATGGAATTGCAGATTAAAGAAGAAATCAAAGGCAAGGCGCAGAAGGCGTTTTACGAAAGAGGTGTTGAAAATATCAGAGGTCAAACACAGTCAATTATTGACGATGCAGTGGTAAATGGCAAAGACGTTGCCGAGGCAAAAAAAGTTGCACAAAAGTTAATTCTCGATGCTAAAACGTCTGGCATTTTGACCCCCAAAGATACAGGTTCATTGAATAGCAATCTTAACGACTACACAGCCGGTAAAATAAAACAAGACAAAGACAATAAATACGCTATCGATGTAAAAGCCACGCAGGATTTGACCCACAATCTAATAAAAGGTGTTGTAACTCCAAACGAAGTCGAATCACTTAATCTTAATAAGGAAATGAAAGCTAAATGGCTTGGCGGAGACGATAACGAAGGATATTTGCAAAATTCCTACAAACCCGTACCTGAATCAACAACTCCGAAGGGATTTAAGGTTGTTAAAGATACCATTATTAACGCGGCGGAGCAGAAAATATCTACTCTCAATGCTTATGATGCACTTTTACAGGCAAGATATATTGACAGAAGCATTACCGATGAGGATTTTAAGTGGGCAGTTAACAGATTAGACAATCCTTACCCTAAATCTCTTGCGGATATGCTCGATGGCGCAATGGCCGAACACAAAGAGGACATTCAATCCAAGTGGTTTAGCTGGCACGATGACGAGGACGTTAAAAATATAAATATTCAATTATTTAATTTTGTAGATGATGAGCTTGCCAAAAATCCCAATAAGACGTTCACTCCTAAAGAACTTTACGAAATGAAGGCACAAATAGGCGTTACCAATGCCAAACCGAAAGATGTTCGTATGCAGTCAGCACCCGCAATAGAGCTTGATATTTACTGGAAAAATCTTGACGAAGACAGCAAAAGACAACTTTGGCGGATATACGAAGACCCTGAAAAAATGAAGATAGCATTGAAAAGACTGAAGGAAAAATTTCCGGAATAAAGATAGGTTTAAAAGATGGGTTTATTTGACGATTTAGCCGGTTCTAATACTTCGGTTTTGGAAAAACCGCAGGGACAGTTTGTTGGTATGTTCGGCGATTTAGAGGAACAGGCCGAAACGGAAATAGTGCCTAAGTCGTTTGAAATAAAACTGCCCGAATCGAACTGGACGCCGCAGCAGGTTGCCGAAAAAGCCAAAAAGATTTTTGGTGAATCTATACAGCTGGAAGCACCGATAGAATTAGTGGAATTGGCCGATAATAAATATGCCAGCGAGGGGTTTAATTTTTCCGACATTTTAAGCAGTGCGACAATGACTGCTTATGAAAAACCAACAACTGAAAAAGAACGGGTGCAATTTCATCTTGATTATATCAAGGGCATGAACGATTCTGAACGCTCTGAATTTATCAAGTGGACAAGACTCGGTAACGTATTCGGTGTTTTCCCTTATTTGAGCAGAAAAGGCGTTCTCAAAAAGATAGGCATAGAAGATGATGCAGGGGATATTCGCGCTGCAAGTGAAGCGCAGGACATTTATCTTTCACAGTTAAAATTATCCGACCCAGATAAGTGGCGGGGCATAATAGCAGACACCGGCAGGACTTTGCTTGAATTTGGCCTGATACCGGGCAAAGCCGAAACAATATCCGGAACGGCCTTGAAATTCGCCGAACAGTCTTTACTTCAACTGCCGTCAAGGGAAATGACGTGGGGGCAGTTAGCGGAACAAAAAGCTAAAGAGGCAGGCAAATCGGCGATAGTTGGCGCGGCCGTTGGTGCGGCGGGTAAATATATCAAAAATCCATTTTGGGGTTTGGCTGAAAAGGGTGTTGGTAAATATCTACCGGGGCGTATCCCTCTTGTTACTGGTGGCTTTATGGGCTTGACTGCCTTAGAAGGTGGTACGCGAGAGCAGATAATCGAATCTGGAATCACTATTCTTGGTTTTGAGGCATGGAATATGGCTACTAAGGGATTTTTCCCTGAAGCGGCACGAAAAGCTAAAGAATTTAATCCAGAACTTAATAAAGTAGCTGATACCGACTTAACAAAGGTTATAGAACAAACCGTAGCAGAAACTAAAGTTTGGGGTTCCGATAATAAAGTCGTTACCCTTGATGAATATAATCAAATTAAGGCAAGACGCACCACACAACCCATAGAACCCGCTAAACCCCCTGCCACAGGGGTTATTTCATCGCAGGAAGCAAAAATTCCTGCCGAACCTGCCGTAACTACCCCCGAAACGATTGTAGGGCAACCTGAAGTGAAGGGGCAGGGAGAAATAGTAAATATACCAGAACCAACCCCCTTGACACAACCAGTTTTTGATACAAGTAAAGTACCTATTTCTGAAGTGTCTGTTGATAAATTAAAACTTTCAAAAGACATACCGAACTTCAAAGAATCTGCAAGCTCTGTAACTGGCGAGGTGCTTGGTGGCGAATTGCAGGGTAAGTATGAACGATTAGGAACTGGCCCGATTGTTGTTTGGGAACGAGCAAGTGGCGGTTTAGAGGTTATTACGGGTCGTCATAGATGGCGACACGCAATAAGAACAGGTGAAAAAACCATACAGGCACAGATTGTTAAGGAAGCAGATGGATTTACTAAAGAAATGGCCTTGACAATCGATGCCGAATCTAATATAAGAGAGGGGCAAGGTGGAATAAAAGATTATGCTCAATACTTCAAAAACACCGCCATTACCGAACAAGAAGCAAGAGAGAGAGGATTATTATCGCGCACTAAGGGCGAGGTCGGCTTCCGAATTGGTAAAGGTGCGGTCGATGATGTCTACGCCGCCTTTATCGGCGGAAAACTCAACGAATCAAAAGCCGCAGCAATAGCCAGAGGCGCACCAAATAACGAATCGGCACAACTGGCAGCAATGTCAGAAGCCGAAAATATGTCGCCGGAAGAACTTGAGCAATTTGCAAAGATACTTGCCAGAACCACACCCTCAGACAAACTAAAATCCACGCAGGGCAATCTATTTGGTTATGATGATACATCAATCCGTGAAGCCAGAGCGGTTGCCAGAGAAGTTGGCAAAGAAGTAAAAAATATTAAAGATAGAATATTGTCTGTTAGAGGCGCGTTAAGAAGGCCGGACACTGCCCGTGAAATGGGATTAGAATTTTCCGATGAAGAAACTATCAAGAAAGAAGTTTCACGTCTTGAACAACGATTAGATGAATTAAAACGAACATCAACAACACCCGAATTGTGGAACGAGATGAGAAGACGGGCTGGATTAATTACTGAGGAAGTATCAGAAAAAACAAGACAAACAGATTTGCTTGGCCGTCCAATATTAGAAGGTGGAGCAACCGGAAAACAGGAGGAATTTCTTGACAAAGAAGAATATAAATTGCCAGAACCAGACATTGAAGGGCAAGGACGTCTTTATGGTGGCAGGCAAGCGGGTTCAACCATAATATTCGACCCACAGGAATGGTCGGATATGGTTAAAATAGGGACATTCCATCTCGAAGCAGGCGCAAGAAAATTTGAAGATTGGTCAACTAAAATGGTGGAGGACTTGGGAAAATCCATCGAACTTAACTTGCCTGATATTTGGAATGATATAAATAAACCCAAAACCATACCCGAAATCAAAGGGGAAGTCGGCGTTCAATACCCACAGATTCAAGGTGCAGGAGAGCTTAAACAAAGAGGACTTTCAAAGAGTACCGAAGAAACGGCAGTAGCCAAACGAATTGAGTTACAAGCTGAACGTTGGCCGGGGTATAGGGTTTTAGATACGGAAAAACAGGCAAAAAAAGTCGTGGATTTGATGAACTACGATTTGAAACGTGCCAAACGAATAGCAATGGGCATAGAAGAACCGCGTATTTCTGATGGGGTTTATCCCGAAGATGTTTATGCCGGAATAGTCGAAAGAGCCACTAACGAAGGTGATAGTGAAACATTACGAGACTTAGCATTGACCAGCAGATTAAATTCGGTAGCTACGGAAATTGGCAGGAGAATACAAGCACTCGATACCGGACTCGATAAATCTGAAAGTCCCGTAGCGGCAATAAAGGACATAGTAGTTACTAAAGAAGAATCATTCAAATTACGGACTGGTAAGGAGGCGAAAGTTGCCAAAAAAGAAGGTGTTGATGAAATCAAAAAATCAATAACAAAAGAAAGCAAGACCAGAACCGTTAAGACGTGGGAAGATTTTATAATTAGTATTCAATGTTAAAGTAATTATGTATTGTTTACCAAAATATTTAGCCGATAAATTTCTGGAAGCGTTAAAACGCGGGACTGTAACGCCGGACAAACTTACTGATATGACCTCTGCCGAAAGAAGGGCGTTTTTTACCGAAATGCTTGGCGAAGAACACGCCGTACAAGTCAATTCGCTGTTTGAGAGCAAGTTATTATTAAAAGACCAGCAAAGAGGAATTATCACTTGGGCGAAACAGACTGCCGGAATAAGCAAGCAGGCGCAAAGGGACATTATTTCAAGAGTCGATAAAATGACGGAAATTCTTAATCCCGCCACACAGGACGCTTTTCTTGAAGATATAGTAGCTCATAAATTAGATGTTACGGTAACAATGGAACAGGCCGCTAACATTTCATCTCTTGGTAAAATAGCCCTCGACAAGAAAATTATTATGGAAGCGTCCGAAAGACGGCTGACCGGCCAGAGGCAGACACCGACCGAGAAAGAATACGGTGATGCACGGGTAGCTTTTAGCAATTACATAAGCGACCTCAAAACAAAAGCAAAGCAAAAAAGTGTTTATGAATATTTGCGTATGCCCAGAACGGCATTTTCAGAACTGGCGGGACTGGCAAAGGCGTCTAAAGCGTCTTTAGATAACAGTGCAATCCTACGGCAGGGTTTAAAGGTACTTTGGACGCACCCAACAATATGGCTTAAAAACTCCGCCAACACTTTTGTGGATATTTGGAAAACGCTCGGCGGTGAAAATGTAATGGACGAAATCAACTCTGATATAGTATCGCGACCGACTTATGATAATATGATTAAAGATAAACTGGCCGTAGGCGTAATGGAAGAAGCATATCCCACGCACCTGCCCAGCAAAATTCCCGTTCTCGGCAAACTGTTCAAGGCGAGTGAAGCAGCGTATACGGGATTTATGTATAGAAACAGAGCAGATTTGTATGATTTATATACCGAGATTGCGATAAAATCCGGCTTGCCGACAACGACCGATTTGGGTATTGGCAGACTTGTAAATTCCCTAACCAGCAGGGGCAATGTCGGCAGATTAGAACCGATAGCAAGCACTCTTAATAATGTTTTCTTTGCACCAAGAAACCTTAAAGCAAACTTCGATATTTTAATGGCACACACATTCGATAAAAATCTGAGTCCTTTTGTAAGGAAGCAAGCGGCCATAAATCTGGTAAAAATAATAAGTGGAACGGCTGCTATTCTTGTTATTGCAAAAGCAATTGACCCTGACAGTGTAGAGGTTGACCCCCGCAGTGCAAACTTCGGAAAAATAAGAGTAGGTGATACGAGATTTGACGTTACCGGTGGAATGGCGGGAATAGTTACATTGGCTTCACGTTTAATAGTTACATTGGCTTCACGTTTAATAACGATGAAAAGCAAAAGCAGTATTACAGGTAAAACGGTTGATTTATGGTCGCGCAAATACGGTGCGCAAACCGGCAAAGATGTTGTTTATGATTTTTTTGAGAATAAGTTTTCACCCGCAGCGCAATTAGCTAAGAATATTTTAGAGGGCAGTGATTATCGCGGCAATAAAATAACATTCACGGGAGAGCTTAATACTTTTATAACACCGCTGCCGGTTACTACTTATCAGGAATTGGCAAACAATCCGAACTCCGCCAATATAATTTTATCTATGATTTTTGAGGAATTGGGTGTCAGTACGAATACATATTCTAAAAAGAAAAAAGGCAGTAATGTTATTAAGCAACCGAAAACTAAATCGGATTAGGTAAATGAAAATCAAGTACCAAAACTACAAAGGCAGACGCTCGGACTCGATTGGTGATAATAGTATCTATACCGAAGAAGAATCTATTTTCCTTGCCAGAGTAGAGCATTTCAGAACAACTGAAAACCGCAATCAAACACCGACAGTTACACAGATATTCAGACTGGCTAAGGAATTTTTAGGCGTTACGGTTTTGCTTGTTTTCCTCTGTCTTACTGCACAGGCGGATTGCATCACGGACGGCAAAGACTTAAAAGCAATTCACCAACGATGGACGAAGCCGTATAATTTAAGAGACTATGCCTTTCTTGCTAACAACTGGCAGAAAAGAGACCCACTTTGCGAAATGCAGAGAAACTATTTCAGGGTACAGGAAATCAGGTTTTTAAACCCTTGGGACTTTAGCGTAATGATGAGCAAAATGGGCGGGTTCATAAAATACCAAAGAATAAGAAATGACGTTACTAAATCAGTAGGTACAAATCTAACTAATATAGGAGTTTACAAATGAAAAAGTCATTGTTGGCGGTATTGTTTTTAACCTCTATTTGTTTTGGTGCAGACAGAAGCAGGTATGCGCCTGATACTATCGTGCCGTATCTTGTCGCTTCCGTGAATGCACCTTCATATATCAGGGACATTGCGCAATACAAGTGTGATGGTATCAGGGACGATTATGAGATTAACCTTGCCATTACCGATTCAAATACGGCAGGGTACGGTTTAATTCCTCTGTCTGAAGGCACATTTAATCTTCGAGCCCCGATAAAGCCGGACAGGAATATCACACTGGAAGGGGTCGGGCAAAGGTCGGTTGTCAAAAAACCGTCTGGTTTATGGTCGGCATTAACAGTAAACGCCGCAAATGCAGATACGCACGTCCACGTTGCAGATTCTAACGGTTTTCAGGCAAATGATGAAGTCTATCTGGCCGCAAATAATAAAACCGATTTTAGTGCAGAATATTATACAATCACTTCGGTAGTCGGCAATATTATAAACCTGACACCAAGCGTAGACGATGCTTATACTACCGCTCAATCAGCTATTCTTACAAATGAGTTTCCTGCGATTCGTATAGGAAAAACCGGACTCGGAAGTTATAACCGAAGCAATGTAGAGATTAAAGGTATTAAGATTGAGGGTAACTATGCCAACAGAAATAGTGATAATAAATTGGCATACAGAAATTCCCTTATCGAGATTGAGGCGTCCTCGGCTACCGAAAGCAATAACATTAGAATAACCGATGTTCAACTTTATAATGCAACAGCGTGCAGTATATATAGCCACTATGCCAAGAGGGTATTCGTACACGGCCTTATTGCCAATAATACCAAAGGCAAAGCGAATTGGGGCATACAGATAGGCGGGGCAAGCCGTGATGTTGTGGTAGAAAACTGCCACGAAGTAGACAGCAACTATGGATTCTACGCGTGCGAGGAAGTGAACAATCTTTCGGTTACGGATTGCTCTTTCGGCTCTAACCAGACATCGGCTTTACTTATCGGATTGAATGACGGTCCAATGACGTTTTCCGCCTGTAACTTCTACGACTTTGAGAAGGTCGGTATGACCTCTACGCAAGCAGGTTCGTTTGGCACACTAATCGGCTGCAACTTTACGCAACTTTCATCTTCGGCTTATCCCATTATGAATTTGACCGGCGCATCAACTTACACCCTAATCGGCAATAGACTAATCAAAGGCACTCCTTATGCAGAAACAAGCTCTGTAAATATCTCCGGTGATGATTGTATTCTTCTCGGCAACTATATCCGGCACAAGTTTACTGGAACAGCCAAGACCTCGGCTGCGGTGAATATAGCATCAACAGCAGACGACACGACAGTTGCACTTAACAGGATATTTGACGGCGGCGGCTTAGATATAAATGATTTGGGAACAAGTAGCTTTGTTTTAACTCCGGCTGCGGGTGCGGCTATAAACGACAATACAGATTAAAGGATTGCAATCATGGTTGAGAACGGCAATAGCAAAAAAACGTGGTTTGAGATAACTCATTTTTCACTAACTACATTAGCATCTATACTGGTGCTTGCTGTTGGTATTTATGTTGGCTCTGTTGATAAAGACATTGAGAAGATAGACGAAAAGTTATTCAAACACCTAACCAACGATGAAATACACGCTCCTACTCAGCAACTTGTCAATCGAAGTGAATTTAATATCTATCAAAAAATGAGGGACGACCAGATGAACACTGTCAAAGAATCCCTCGATAGAATTGAAAAGGCGTTGGAAACTAAAGATGGACATTAAGGAACATCTTGACAATCTTGACGAAACATACGAAGATTTAGAAAATGAAATCAAGGTTATGCACACTGAAGGGCATTTTGCTGATGATATAGTTTTACGGGAAGTTGTGAATATAAAACTGGCAATAGCAAAGGCCAGAAAGAACATTTTAGGAAAAGTTAATTTTAAGGAGAACAGATTATGATTGATTACATTATTTCAAACCTGCCCGCTTTACTCGGAGCGTTGTTGGCTATCGGCGTGGTGTGGGCTTATGCCAGCAAGATTTTGGTCGTAGTTAAAGAGGTCGCTGATTTGCTTAATGCTATACTGGTAGCCCTTGCCGATAGAAACTTGACCAAAGAGGAAATTAACACTATCATAGAAGAAGCGAAGCATATTCCGATAGCGATTAAAGGACTTCTGAAAAAGTAACCTGAAACAAGAGGTGGCTTATGTTGGCTCTTTTAACGGCAGCATTTCAAGCTATTGCGGCTGTATTTGGTTATATGACCAAAAGTATAATAAGTCTGGCAGATAAGGTCTATAAAGAATATTTCTCGGCAGAAGTCAAACGCAAAAAAGCCGCCCTCAAAAAAGCTGATGAAGCTATCGACAAAGGCGACCGGCAGGGCTTATTAGACGCAATCAACGATATGAAACGAATCTTTATTGTTGCAGCACTGTTGATTATTTCCGGTTGCAATCCTTTTGAGCAGGACACTTTAACACCAATATACGCAATTAAAGGTGAAGAACTTCAATTCGTTAAAACAGTTTATGATGTTAATGACCCTAATAAGGTTGACTATTACAGGATAGAAACAACGGGCAAGCATACAGGGGCGTATCTAAGCAATCGAGTTCTTAAAAAGATTTTTAAGGTTGAAATAAAATGATATTACTAAAAACGACAATTAAGCAATTAAAAAGTGAAAACCAGAAACTCAAACGAAAACTTAAAGACGTTGCTAAGTTTCTGGAAAGTGATGAGGTTAAGGAAGCCAAAGGCAAATACTGGCCTTCGAGAATCGCCGGATATATACTGGAGTTTCTGGAGAAACTACCCAAGAGGTAAACTATGTACTGCAAAAAATGCCCAAAGAAAAAGTGTCGTAATCGGGAAAAAGACGGATGGTGCTTAAAATGTTTTTCCAAAATAAAAGATAAGAAGTAAAATCATTTTTCCTCCTCCTCCCGACAGCCCAAGACTGAAAACGTCAAGGGCTGTTTTTATTGCAATACCTTTTCTGCTTCAAACAAGTTGTCAACATTTGGATAATCAGTTCTAACTATATCCGCACATTGAGCAAGAGTTTCTTTTCTGGCGTAGGCGGCGGCGGCGGCGTAGTCGGCGGCGTAGGCGGCGTAGTCGGCGGCGGCGGCGGCGGCGGCGGCGTAGGCGGCGGCATAGTCGGCGGCGTAGTCGGCGGCGTAGGCGGCGGTGTTGGCGGCGGCGGCGGCGGCGTAGGCGGCGTGCCTTACATCATCGAGAGTTACGCCATTTTCACCCCTCGCCCATTGCTCTGCCGTTTCAATAGCTTTTAGTGGTCGCAATTCACCTTTTTCTATATAAGGCAAAGCAAGTCTGGCACACTTGCAAGCCGTCAAAACCAACTGTTTTCGCTTATCACAGCCCGGTTCGCCGGATAGTTTACCAATTAGCCAGAGCATGTGGTCTCCTCTTTCACAGACCAACCACGCAGCTTGCATTGAACTAAACCTTTTCCCCCATTCAATAGCTTCTTGGCAAGCACCTAATTTTACAAGTTTATCAGTCCAGTGTTTCATTTTTTTTCCTTTCTTAAAATTGTTAATAATATCAGGGCGTTGCTTCGGCCTATGAGAAATTGGCATTAGCATATTTTTATTGGCAACCCACAACGCCCTGCGCTCATTTTGTTATTTCTTGTCAATCGCAAAGGGGAGTTCTCGCTTTCTTATACTTTCGGGCAAATCTGTGAAATTATGGATTATCTTAAAATGGTCTTTTGTGCCTTTGTGGTATGCCTTGACCCACACCGGCACGCCAGCGGCCTTGCATTGTTCCACTACGCTTTCAATCCATTCGCGCGGACAATAACGAGCGTTGGGGCCGGTCTCTGCGCCGACAATACAAAGACTTAGCGAAGATATACCCAACTTTTCCCCCTGCGAATACAACTTACCGCAGCTTGTGTTATTCCGAACAACGCCGCTATTTCTCTTTGCCGTAATTCCCTCTTCCGTAGCAATTGGCGTATTTCCAATTTTATTCCATTCTAACAAATCTATTGTAGAAATCAAGGGTTCAAATGAAATAAATTTATGTGCCGCCGGTATCTGTAAAAGTATCGGTATTCTTTCGTTTGCATACTGTTGGTTTTCCGCTGTTACGCCGAGCCAGAGGTTTTTAGGGGGGCATATATCCTTAAAACATTCCGTTATTCTTTCGGCTCTTTTTGTCAACCCTAAAAAGATATGCTGGGGACATTTTTCTACCGTTACCATTGCGTCAGTGAAAAAAGTATAAGGCACTTCACTATGCCAAAGGTCGTTCCAGATTGAAAATACTGTCGGTTTTCGAGTATGCAGGGGAAGGTCAAGATTACCGTGACGGAATTTAATTAACCCCTTCCAGTTGTAACTTTTTATCAAGGCAAATTTATGAAACCTTTTCGCCATTGCCTCCGACCAACAGTTATCACACGCAGGACTTACTTTGGTGCAACCATCAACCAACTGCCACGCCTTTTGCCAGTAACGCCCTGCCTGTTTCATCTGTTCAAAATTCATTTTTCTGTCTCCTTTATTATCAGGTCAAACCAACTTTAAGGCCAGTTTGCCTATCTGCTCTTTTTTCCTGTGGTCTATTTCTTCCGGTGATAATATTTCCGGTTTTTTACGGTGCATTAGCTCGTCAAACTGTTTGCGTAGTTCGGCTTTTTCTTCCGGAGTAGGCGGGACAACGGGCGGCTCTATCTTCTTGTAACTTTCCTGCCGCTTTGCCGCACGCGCCTTAATTGCTTCAATGGTCATATAATCATCAATTATAAAATTGTTTTCCAAGAACCGCCAAAACTGCTTTTCCTGTCTGTTATCAGGTCTACTTCGTATTAGAAATTGGTATAGAGTCCACGCATAACTCCAAATGCAATTTTTACTTAATAGTACAAGGGCATAATTGTCTATGGCTTTGCATATTTGCTCAACAGTATAATGCTTAAGGACATCTTTAATGGCAGTTTCCGTTTCGTAGGTTAATTCCCTATGGCTTTTCCAGTTGCCTTGACCTTTATATCTATTCCAAGAGCTAAAAACGGTTTGAATTTCTTCCGGAGTCGGCGGTTTAAATTTCTTCATTTTCCTACCAATAATCTCTCTTACCTACTTTACGACCTTTTCCCGCAAAGTCAAAATCTATGTGTTATTTACCGTCAGTTGTAACCATTATATTTGGAGGGTTATTACCAGTAGTCCACAGATTTTGCGGCAAAAGTCCTTGCCATTTGTCAATCCATTTTGCCTGATTCTCAAGCTCTTTAAGTTTTATGAAAGCAGGATTACTGTTGGCTTTGGCGGCAGCATCGGCAACAAGCTGGATACCCTTTGCTTCTCCCTCGGCTCGTTTTATACGTGCCTGTGCTTCAGCATCGGCAGCCATAACGATAACTTTATTTTTGTCGTCCTGTGCTTGTTTTAAAGCAAGAGCCACATTCTTTTGCTGTTGGGATACAAAGACATCATCAATGGCTTTTTGAATATCCTTATTCTCGTATTCAAAGCCGCCAAACATACCAATATTCTGAACTGTTATTCCGCGTTGGGTAAAAAACTCCGTAATTTCCTTAACGACCGCATCACTAATAGTATTCTTAATATTGCGGAGTTCGTCCATTTTATATCCAGCGGCAACCTGTTGGACTACTTTTTGAATTTTGCCACGAACCTCTAAATCCATAACAGTCGCAAGCGAACCCGTAGGATACCAATACAGGAATGTTGCGGCGTCTTTTTCCTGAACGTAAGCAGTACAGGTAAAGCCGGTACTAAACCCGATACTGTCCTGTGATTCTACCCAAATAGCTTCATTTTTTCCGGTTGTTCCCGTTGTTTCGTTGACTGTCCACTCGCGGGTAACGGGAGTTCTGTCCACCTTGATTACAACGATGTTTGGAATCCAATTGCCATTTCGGTTAAAGCGACCCGTTTTCTGCCAGCGATGTGATATTTGAATACGTTTAGTAGCTACCTGCATTTTTTGTAGAGATTCTACTGACTGCATTTTTTGTTGCAAATCAGTTTTGTTTTCGAGTGGTATTACAAAAGCTGTTTCATTATTTTTAACTTCAACAAATTCTTCTTTGTCGTATGGCTTCGGACAACCCGTTAATACAAATGACGAGACAGACAAAATAGCCAAAATAGCAATTTTAGCAAGGTGTTTTTGAATTAGTTCTTTTGCCGGTTTCCACCAAACCAAAAGCAAGATAACGATACAAACAAACCACCCCCATGAACCTGCGCCGGATTGAAGTTGTTGAATAAGACGCAGAGCTTCTCTTGAACCATCTTCGTTCATTTGGCCAAGAGCAAGGTTTGCGGTAGTGTTGGGCAACACGCCCTGATACAAAGCGATATTTATTGTCGCTACCATTACTACAAATACAGTAGTTAATACAATTCTCGTTTTCATTTTTTAATCTCCTAAAAAAGGTTAATAATTTTCCACATTATTTAACGCCAAAAGAAAACTTGCCCTGACTACGCTCTTTGGCTAAGCGTTTGTCGCCAATCTCGCAATACTTTTCAGAAATATCAGCACAAATCCACCTTCGGCCTAATTGCTCGGCGGCAAGGGCGGTAGTGAAAGAACCCGCAAAGGGGTCGAAAATAAGGTCGTCAGGTTTTGAATGTATTTCAATAAGACGTTTCATCAATTCAAGGGGCTTTTGTGTGGGGTGTTCGTCAAATTGTGGTATGTCTTGATTTATTCCCTCAATTACGTTTGAGCATTTTTTGCTTTCGTCATAAAAACTGTAACCATCTTTGCTTTTTGATAGAACAACAATATTTTCATAAGACGGCCTATATCGCCAACCCAAGCCGATAAATTTCTTCCAAACCAACGTCTGGATTAAGTTAAAATGTTTTATGGCCTCAATCGTGAAAATAGCAGTAACAGGAGTTTTTCCGCCGCCGCAGCAGCAGCAGCAGCAGCAAGCAATATCTGACAATACCCGCTTGATTTCCGGCAAAGTATCGGCCAATAACAAAAGCCAGTCATTATAATCATCGTTTTGTAATCTCTCTTTCCGGTTCGTCCGGTTAGAACAGAAGTTTATCCCGTAAGGGGGGTCTGTTAATGTGAGGTCAATCGCCTTGTCGGGAATAAGGGACATCAAGTCAATGCAGTCGCAACACACCACGTTGCCAATGGCCTTTGTCCAATCACCTTGCAAATCGTCAATTCTTAACATTCAAAACTCTCCACAATCACGCAGGTTCGTTTTAGCCGTATTTCCTGCTGCCAATAACCAAGAAAACAGCACCAGCGAAGGCGTATGCGTTATTTCAGCCGTTTAAACCATACCTCTTGTTAAATCCCGCAATAATACAACCCTTTTGCATCGGCAAGTGGCCCGAACACCCAATTTAGTTAAAATTAAGATTCGCATATTCACCAAATAATTCCTTTGCTTTTTTGTCGTATACCAATGCAGCTTCTTTTTCTGTTTTGTGATAACCAAGATAAACAGTTTTGTAATTATAGGTCAAAACAGACATCCAATACTTGTCTTGTACCAAAGCGACACCCTTATATTTGCTATGTATATTTTTACCAACCTTCTTTTTTTGGTTTCGCATATTCTCGGCATGAGAACAAACCCGTAAATTGCATCTACGATTGTCGAGGCGATTACCATTACGATGGTCAACTTCCTTACTGGGTGGACAATCCATAATTAACCGAGACATAATAATAGTTACTTTTTGCCTATCTATTTTACCTCTCCACATCACACATTCCCGTTTGTGTCCTTTGCGGCCAACCAAACAGTATTGCCATTTTAATTTTGAGACTTTACCAAAATCTGAATTGCTAATAATTGATGTTTTTCCTTGTGTTAATTGAATTGTTTTCATTTAATACCTCTCGTAGTATTTCTCGAAATTGAGACACAGCAGGGCGGGTCGAGATGCCCCGCCTTTTCGGTAGCTAACCTATCTGTGTTAAAGTATATCATATATTGAATTTTTCTGTAACACTTTTATCTAAAATTGTTTGTATCCCATTTTTAGTCAAAATACATATTTTATTAAGATACTTTTTTGACAATTTGACCTTTTTGGCGTTATTTTTGGAGTTAAAAACCATTGTTATTTTGACCTCTGGCTGATACTTATTGAGTAATTTTAACTTCCGCCGTGTATCAGCTTCAAAAAGCCCTTTTCCTTCCCAGTATTCTAAGGTATCATTATTGTTGCGTATGTCAAAATCTACAAGCCAAGTATCATCGGGAAACTTAAACGTGGTTTGTTCATACCACCAATCTTTAATCTCGCCGGCTGTTTTCAAGAATTGGAGATATTTAGCAATCCGCCAATCCAGTTTTGAACGAAAGTCATATTCTTTGCTGCCAATAGTATCGTGGATTCGCTGGTTATTGTATTCTTTAACCAGTGGCCCTTCACAAAAACCCAATTTTCTTGCCTCCTGTAGGGATAGTTTTGCCATACGATTCCTTCTTTCTCCTTTTACTGATTCGCTACGCCTTCGCTTTGCTATACCTCACGTTGCCATACGCTACCATACCTTTGCTCAACAATACATTGCCATACCGCACCCCGCCATAGCGTTGCGATACGTTACTATGCCTTCACATTGCCCGACTTCACCATGCCACTGCCTTACTTTGCCGAACGCTGCCGCGCCTTTGCAAAACAAAACTTTACATTACTTTACGTTGCCATTGCAATACTGTGCGCTACTTCGCCTGCGCCTTGTTATACAGCACCTTACGCTACCATACCTTAGCTAAGCTAAGCTAAACAAAGCATTGCCGCTGCGTTGCGATACGTTACTACGCCTTCACATTGCCCAACTACGCCTTGCGCTACTTCGCCTTCGCTCAACAGTACATCACCATGCCTTTGCTATACTTTACGCGACGCTGCCTTTGCTCGACAATACATCACGACACAACACAACGCCCTCGCGAAACCATACTCCACCTTACGCCACGCTGCCCTTGCAATACAATACCATGCTTAACCTTTACAACACATTGCGTTACAATCTCCACTTTGCCTCTGCGATACTTCGCCTTGCAAAACTCTGCCTTTGCATCACAAAACCTCATATACAAAAGAACCCATTCCAGAATTTCGCCATTGCAGTAGACCTCTTAACGCACCATAGTCGAGCCACGGTTTCAGAAAATCTTCAAGTTTTTTATCGAGTAACATTATCTCTGCTTCAAAGGTCGTACCGGCAGGCAACATTTCGGAACGTGCCAGAGATATTCTTTCACCCCGCATCGTTTGTCCCCGCAAAGGTCTTTCACAAAACTCTATCTTACCGCCTTCAGGTATCGTTAAAAACATCTTTCGAGGTCTGACAAATAACATCATATCAATGGTTCGTTTATACAGATATTTCGTCAGGCCGATTTTCTTTAATTCCTCCTGTGTCATTTTGCCGGACATTATCAATGCCAAGCAGGAATCTTTGAAAAATCCTTTTAATTGGTAATCCCAAATAAACGGCCTTCCGTCCTCTCTGGGGAATATCGTGCTGGACTTTTCGAGGGCTTCATCTTCAGGCAACGCCTCGATTTCGTCCTGTGCCGGTACTTTGGCAGGATTTTTTGAGAGAATAAAGTCCGTTGCGGCGTCCTTATTTCCCGACAATGTTCCTAAAACCGGCTCTACAAATTTAATTCTTACTTTCATTTTTCGCTCCTTTAGTGTTAAAATTTACGGTGGTTCTAATAATTTCTTGGTAAGCTTCAAAAGCTTTTGTGTAAGCCATATAAGCCCTATAAGCTTTCCAATAAGCCGTATTAGCTTCATTTTTACGGGCTTTGGAATAAACCTCACGGGCTATCTCAAAATTCTTTCGGGCTTTATTGAGAGCATTATGAGCTTTTTCAAATGCTTTTGTCTTTTTCTCGTCCATTTCTATTGTTATGTATTTCATCTATTTTTTTCTCATAATTTTTTCAGCGGCTTTTTTGTGTTTATCCTCTACAAGATTTTTGGAAGGCCACCCAACCCAAGTTCCCCATTCATCGTAACCGAGTCCCCTTGTGTCGCTTTCTATTATTGCCAAGTCGGGTTCGTCTTTTTTAAGTTCCATTTTTACTATATGCCGAGCGGCACGGTGGGATTTTTCATCGCAAGGACGGGTAATCCAAACAATCGGTTTTTTTTTATAACTCCGACTCATATCAACTTTACCTCGATTCCGGTATTTCTGTTTCCCTTTAGCCATAAATATTCGTTAAACCTTCTGCAAATCTCACCGGCTATCTCCTTGCGTATCCCGCACGCAACTACGGTCTTGCCGAGCAGGATATTGCCTACCTCGTTTTTGTTTTCGTCAAAGGTTACTGCTGCGTAGCTAAGTTGCAACGGTGTCCTTGCAAGGGTATTGGTATTGTAGTGCATTAGCTTTTTATCCTTAATTTAATTCCTTTAAGGTGTTAATCCGGTTAAAATCAAATTCGACATTTTGCCCGTTTCTATTGCCTTATTTATCTGTGGTAAAATTTCCTCTGAGACAGTACGTCCATTTGGTAAATAAGTGTATGCCATAAACTCATCTTCAAAAGCAGCAATTCCGCTTTCAACAGCTTCTAATTTTGCAAGAATAACCAGATGTAACGCCCTCCAGTTTGACCTGCACGCTTGCTCCCACGCCGCAAGCATATCCTCGTTACTGCGCCGCTTTCGTCCGCTTGGTGTTGTTTGATAATTATCAGGATTAGGTAAAATCAATTTAAGCTTGATAGCCATTCCTTTGTACGCAAATGCTATTATTGCTTTTTGATGGTCTGTTTGATAGGCAAAATGAGACGCTCCGTATCTTGATAAAGTTTTCTCGATAGCAGCTTTTGACCGTTCTATACTTACCCCGCTTGTTTTTGCATATATGCTCATTTTTCACTACTCCTTTTTCGTATCAACCATTCTCATCTTAATTCCTTCAATCAGTTTGCAACCTTCCTCGTAATCAGGATTAAGTTTCTGATAAATGTCTATTCAGAGATTGTAAAGCGTTCAATTCTGCCTCTACGCTTTGCAATTTTGATACGCCATTTTTGTATGCTGCTTCTGACTGTTCGAGTCGCAATTTGCTTTCCCAAACGATACCTTTGGCTATTTTTTCACAAGTAGAGGCGGGGGGGTCTTTGATAATCTCATCTTCAAGGGATAACGCCTTCCCATTTTTTAATCTCATCAAAGTAATAGCAAGTTCTTTGTCATAAAGGGCTATCGCCAACGCCTTGTCATTGCCTAATCCTTCAAGTAATCCCCTGCCGGTTTCGAGTAGTTTTATCTTACTTTTGATTTTTTCTGCGACAATATATGGACTTTCTTCTTTTGACATATTTACCTCATAACTTATATTTAGCTTTAAATTCCTCTACTTGCCGTTGACGCTCAAAAGGGCGAATCATCCACCTCGTCCGGTCTATGCCTATTGCCAACGGCATCAATATCGTCTTGACCGCCTTCCGTTATGCTTGGGTCTGGTTCGGGGGTAAAATACTTTTCGCCTTCCTTGATAAACTTAACATCTTGCAGGACTAATTCGTAAAGTCCTTGTCCTAAAGCCCGTTCGCCCTGTATATATGCACACAATACTTTGCACCTTGCCCAGTCCTCACTAATAGTCCCTAAATTGCTTTGGGGGGTAGGCGAATATAATGGATTTGACGGCGGAATAGACGCTCTGGCGGGGGTTTTAGCGGGTTCAACGGTTACCCTCTCATTCCAAAACCCACCGTAATACATTATATTCTTGAACGGGTTCGGGGCAATGTTAAACGCTAACCGGCGATTTATAAAACCATCCCCTATGGTTTTGTCCTTGCCAAGCCATATTTTGACCTTTTGCCGCTCATTATTATCGTCCGTAATTATCACTTGCTGGAAACGTTTGCCATCTTTTGTGAATTGTACCGGCTCAAAACTATTGACCGTGCCAAACATAGCTATTTTTATCTGGTAGCCCTTTTCATCTTTTTTGCCGTCCGCCAATCTAATTTGCTCAAAGTTCATTTTTCACCTTCTTTCCTTTCAGTTCTTGTTTCAATTCTTCAACCCTATTCATATTTTGTAAAATACACGATTCGCACATTTCTATCTCGCAGGTAGGACATAATCTATTGCCTTTGAGTTTATCGCACTTTTCGCAACCAGTACTTTCTATTTCTTCTTGGGTTATCTGGGCAAACGAATCTGCTCTTTGAAAATATCTTAATCCCCAATCGCATCGGCAACATCGACATTCATATTGCGGGGGATTGCTTGCAAGGCAGTCTACAATTATTCTGGCCTTACATTTAGGACAATGCAAATCATCTCTTATGCTCATTTAATCTCCCAATTTAAATCCCATAACGGCGGTGAAAATTTTCTCTATCTTTAAGAAACATTTGTTTGTACTGGTTAATTTCTATTGAGATAACCGGCCTTGAAAATCCTTGTTGTGTTTTATCATTCAAAGGAATCACCATCATTTGCTCATAGGGACTTTCGCCGTTTTCTTCCTCTGCAATAATATAGGCGGCAATCTGCTTGAAATCTTTAAGTTTTTGCGGAGTTCGCTTAACATCGGCAAGCGTTTTTTTGCCTTCATAATAGCAAATTCTTATATCTGGCGTACCACCGAAACGATGTTCTTTGCTTATAATCGACTCGCCACAAATCATTTTCTCGATAGGATATTTTTTGAGGAAATCAGGGAAACTCCATCCTTCAATAGGTAGTTGTAATTTGCCTTGTTTCACAATAACCAAATCAGACCAAGTGCCGTCTATCTTTTCAACAGGTTTCCATTCACCGGTCTTTATAAATTCGGCGACTTGAGCGTGAATTAGACTTCCTTGCGAAGCATATTGCTGTAACTCAATCGCAGTTACCCAAAAGTCAGTGTCCCAATTAAGGATAGATGTTACAGACGGGAAATCACCGTACATTCTGAAATCCGTGCGCTCCCGTTGTATTTTTTCGATAGTCAGGGCTTGTTCGTCCCGTTTAAAGTTTTGGTAGCAAATTTTCTGAAGTTCTTTCTGCCAATCATCTATAATATTAGTTACCATAGACACATCCGTTTCAATTTCTACTTTTGCCGTATAACTCGGTCGTGCATTTTGAAAAGAACCCGTTGCAATTACTCCCGAAAATCCTGCTGATATTTTAATCTTCATTTATTTCCTCGCATTCCTGTTTGCCAATAATTTCTATCATTTCTACGCTGGTTATGCACTGACTATCAATATCTTGCTTATCATACCCTTCGCCTTTGGTTATCATATTGCACACTTCGTCCTCGCTGTCGGTGATAATGTGGACATAGCCAGTGCCCACAAATTCTACTTTTACCAAATGGTCTGTTTGCATTATTTCACCTCTTTCACATACCATATTATTCTTTTCTCGCCCTTGTAATTCTTAAACATTGCAAGGGTACACACATTACAGATTTCTCTACCGCAAGGGTGTGCGCAATTCTGGACTGCACCGTATCTTCGCAAATCAGGTAATCTTCTTGCACAAACAGCATAATCAATGCCCGACTTTTCAGACAGTTCAAGACTTGTAACGCCATTATGTTCGGTCAATGCTTTAAGCACCTTAAACGCCTGTTCATTTATAGTCGGCCTGTTCTTCTCGGCAGTTTCAAAACTGCTTATCGGGTCGGTGTTTGCTGATAAAGGTTTAATGTCAAAAAGAGTTTTCATTGTTTACTCCTTTATTTCCTCAAATTCATCGCCAATAATATATTTAACTTTATCCGTCTCTGCTGTTCCATATTCAGCGTCTAAACTCATATCTTGGAATATGTATTTTACTGCCTTTTTCCACCTCTCGCGGCTGGCTCGCAAGTCTTTGTTTTCTAATGTCATATTATCTTTATCTTCAAGGTGTGCTGTCCTAAATTGCTGATATTCTCCTCTAATCTCTTTGTTTTCCGCCGATAAGCGGTCGATAAAGGCGAGTGCTTCGTGCAAATCCTTCATAAGTTTGTTTGGCAAACTTGTAGAAACAGGAGCATTATCTGGCTTAATCTGTATTGTTGCATTGTGCCACTTTATCTTCATTCTTTCTGCAAACTCTTCCGCCGTTTCCTTCTTATCGTTCTTCATTTTTTCTCCAATTCTTTTTTTGCTTCCTGCAAAGCGGTGATAAGCTCATCAATTTGTTTAGGTGCATACCGAAAACAATATGTTATTCCAGTTCTTATCTCTAAATACTTCTTGGATTTATGTATGTCCAAAAACAATTTATTTCCTTCTTTGTCTTTAATCACTCTTTCCATTTGGCTCTCCACTTGCCATGTGCATATACACATCGGCGTATTCATTGGCTAATTCCCTGTCAACAGCCGTGTTTACTTTTTCCATTGTTTCCCTGCCAATTTTGCCGTCCGGTTTTGCTTTGACGAGGTTCTGTAATTCTATTACCTTCGCTCTGATGCTCACCTTCTCAATCACCGGCTGCGGGGTATTGCATAGCGACAACACATACCAGCAGGTAGCCATTACAAGGACGAATACGCCAATCACGCCTATTGTGCGGTGCGTTTGTTTGGGTCTGTAATTAACCTTCATATCGTTATCTCCTTTGTCTATGCACATTTTTTGCTCAGGCGGATTTTGTTCAATTCCTCAAGTTTGGCAAGGAATAGGTCGGGGTGGAAAAGATAGTCGTATTCTTCTTTCCCGCACTCAAATTCTGCATCAATTTCTTTGGCGGGACAAGCATCACACGTAAGACCTCCCCCCCTATGTTGTTTTGCCCATTCACAAAAGAAACAATTATTATACAGTTCATCTTCGTATCCGCTTTTTTCAAGCCATTCCTCTTTAAAGTATCCACTATGGACAATATCCCTCCACATCCTTAGACATTCATACCAAGTTTTGTCTAAAGTAAGTTTTTTCATTGTTCAGTTTCCTTTCAAAAGCGGGCAGTTGGATTTATCCTGTTATTATAATGTTGCATTCAGAGTTTTCTATTTTGCGTCCCTGCACGTAATCCACCAACTGCCAGCAAATTTAGTTTTTCCAGCACTTATCAAGTAGGTTGTGGTATTGCATATAACCAGAACTTTTGTATCTTATCAGCAATTGCCACATATTTTCGAGACCAATAAGGTTCTGGAGTGGCGCAAGATTGGCTATTGCATAAAGTTTATCCACTTCATCTTGTGTTTCCAAAACAAGTTTGACTGGTTGAAACTTTTTAGGTTCTATTTCTTCTACTTTCATTTTTCATTCTCCTTTTTGCCCATTTAAGTAAAATAGCTTCTTGTGCCTCTACAAAACCTGTCGGAATCGTCCAACCAGTTAATTTTACAATGCCAGCTTTTTCAAGAGCATTTGGTATTCCTTCATTTTCTCCCCAACCCTTCAAAAAGACGTGGTTTTTAGGTGGAATCAGTTCAAGTGCAACGGTAGCAATGAATAGAGGTTCTTCGTCTTCAACGCTTACACCTTTAATCGATACACTGCCATTGTCGTAGTGGCTAAATTGCAGGTCAACAGCTTCATCGACATACTTAGCTTTTATATAAACTTTCATACTTCTGTCCTTTTATATAAAGTTATAATTCCAAAAAGTGCGGGGCTGCGGAGGGAGGGTGAAAGGATTATACCCCGCACTTAAAACTGCTACTTAAATATATCCCACTTCCTAATATGTTTCCAAAATACAACAAATGCACAAGCAGTTTCGATAACACCTGCTATAAAAAATACAATACAATCAAGATAATTATGTTCCATAATATCTTTACTTAATAGGGCTACTTTGTAAAATCACTAATAACGCCGATGCGGTGATAACCACATCGAAACTCCGTCCACCTTCCCTGAGTTTTTGTAACAATTCTTTGAAAGAATCATCTTGTTCTTTTTTGATACCCAATAAGTCCAGAAGTGCCATACAAAGTTTTTGTTCCTGTTCGGGAGTAAGTGGTATTTCTTTTCCGTCAACGTCTAAAACTATTTTCTTAATCAGGTTTACTTCTTTTGCCATTGGCTATTGCTCCTTTAATTGTCTAAAATATGATTATAGTATGATTGCAGTATGGGTTTGTGCTGAATCGGACAGAAAAGGACATCTATTATATTTATGCACTCTTCTGCCGACAAAGACCGTGAATCTTTGACAACTACCCTGCCGCACCTGATACATTTGTATGTATAATTTGGCTGGTAGTCAGAAGTTTTGTTTTTCCATCTGGATTGTGCTGCCTTTTTGATAGTTACTCCTTTTAGCTCTAAGCAGCACCCGCTGTTTTGCAGGCAGACTATCTCTTTTTGCATTTGATATAGCTTTCGATTGGCATAACCAACCCCTATAAAAGTAGTAATCAACATCGATATAAATATTACAAATGCTATCTCACTTAAATATGTTTTGGCTTCTTTAATCATTGTTTCTCCTTGCTTTTATTTTTCTTAATCCGATTTTTACGAGGTCAATCTCTTTAATAACTTTACATTTTTTGACTCTGAATTTGCCATCAGAGCCAATAGGTATGGCCACAATATCTTTAGCGGTAAATTCGCACAGCATAATTCTATATCCGTCTTTGTATTCTTTGATACACCAGTCGAGGGTTGCAAGATTTATACCGCTACCACATTGCTCCTTTTCACTGCTATTATAATCAGTAACTTTAAGAGCCATTCCCTTTTTATATATCAAACCTCCATTATAAATACCTTCATAATTGTCTTTAACAATTTTATATGCCCTGATTTTGGCGGGCTGGTCGAGAAGTAAGTATAACGGAGTTGTAAGATATTTATTCACGCCTTTGGCATAGCGAAGGTCGGCA
>JAQTLP010000013.1 GCA_028714855.1 Phycisphaerae bacterium
TCGGCACCAATTCCAACGTACGCAGCAATCCGAAATATACGGTTTATACGGAAAGCTACGACCCGCCTGGCGACCTTGATCTGGCAACGACTTATTACTGGGCGGTCGATTCCAATGACAGCGGCACGATATATGCCGGGGATGACTGGAGTTTTACGACATTTCTGAAGTTCAGTGATCGGGTTACCGGTAATATGATGCTGATAAACGATAACGGCGGATGGTGCTGGTATCAGGACGAGAAGATTGCTTACGACCCGGTCGGGCGCAATGTCCTTGCGAGCACAACTGCGTGCTATATCGGTTTCGGCGGAGTCAACTCAACAAGAAATGATGATACGGATGCCACTACATTTAATATCGACACAGGCAAACGGACGCGGACAGTTGCGAAAGAGCCTTACGGCGGCGATGACCATAATATGGGCGCATTCTGGATACGGCCTGACGGCAGGTATCTGCATTTGTATTGCGAGCATTATACACACTATACAACCTTTTATCGTCTGTCCACCTATCCGAATGACGGCAGCACCTGGAACGCGGAGCAATCGTATGACTGGATGACTATCCCCAACAGCCCAGGCGTTGATACCATTTATCCCGATAGCAGTTATACCAATATTATTTATCTGTCGGGCGAGGGAACCCCCGGAGTGGGACGATTGTATAATATTCACAGAATTTTCGGGAGAACTCCATGCCTTGCTTATTCTGACGACTGGGGCGAGAACTGGATCTATATGGGGCGGCTTAATGGTATCACAGGAACCACGAGTTATTCCAACTTTTATCATAAGTTCATAGGCAATGGCGTTGACCGGATTGACTTTATCGGCACTGAACAGCATCCGCGCAACTACAACAACGGTGTCTATCACGGCTATATAAAGAACGGCAAGAGCTACAATTCTTACGGAGTTGAAATCGACACTATTAACGACCAGGATGCCCCTTCCATACAGGCATTTACACCGGTATTTATCCCTGACCCGACGCAGGCAGCCGGGACGTATCATACGGGTTGGACTAATGAGATGCAGCTCGACAAAGACGGCTACCCTGTTTGTCTATACCAGACCCGCTACGGCACAGAGCCATGGGGCAATGGTAGCGGCCAAGCCACCATCGGTGCAGCAGACCATCGCTTCTTCTATGCACGTTTCGACGGGACAACGTGGACTTCCATAGAGTTATGCAAAATGGGAGGAGGGCTTCATCTGCCAGAACAGGATTACCTCGGCATGGGCTGTATACATCCTGACGACGCCAACATTGTTTATGTGGCAACACAGTTCGACCCGCGCGACGACACGGAGTATGAGTATCGTGAGATATTTAAAGGCGTGACTGCTGATAACGGAGAGCACTGGGACTGGACACAAATCACCTTCGATTCGACACAAAATAATACTCGTCCTGCTATTCCCAAATGGGACGCCGACAATACAGCGGTATTCTGGACAAGAGGTAATTGGCAACAGGATAATTACGAAAGGTATGACCTTGTAGTTGTGGGAATGGTTGAGGAAGTAAATAAGACAACGGGTTTAACGACTTATATCGACGCCAGCACGAGCAATACAACAGAGTCAGACGGTTCGGCATTTACGCCGACCGGCCCGAGCGGCAGCGCAGGGGCAGCTGACAGCCAGTGGCACGAATACACAGGATACGGTAACGGAGGCAGCTGTTTCACGGCAGGCGACGGCGGGACAGAGAACGTTCCGACGATAAAGACCACGATAACCGGTCTGGAAGACGGGACGTATGACGTGTTCGCATATTTCTGGTGCGACCCGGCCCAGGACTGGGGAATAAGAGGCGGATTTGAATCAGATGTGGATAGTATGCTGTGCTTCAGCAGGCAATCGGCTCAATTTGCCGAGACATCTCAATTCGCAGGCTCAATTACTAATCTCGGCAACGGAGTGGAGCTTTACCGTGTTTATATCGGCCGCAAGACAGTGAGCGGAGGCACGCCGGTTGTTGTTTATCTTGATAACTATGACAGTGTTTACAATTCCAATGCACCTACCCGCACGACATATGACGGTGTTGGAGTAGCCGGCGTGACAATAGGAAGCGGCTGTACTCCCGGCGACCTCAACTGCAACGGCAAGGTGGACTTTATAGATTTTGCGATACTTGGCCAGGAGTGGCTGACAACATACGATATGTATACATTGGACGATATTGCTGATAACTGGCTGTATGGTACGTAATGCCCGGGTGAATAAGGGCACATTGGCTGAGACCCGTAGTGATTTTTCCCCACAGTTGAAGTGGGGAAAAATCAATTACGGAGGATTTATCATCTAAAATCTGCCTGTATTGATTTATCCTTTCTGCGGAGAGTTATTTTCTTTTCCTGTCCATTCGAGGTGATTGTGTAATCGCCGTAGAACGCACGCGTTTTGAATGTTCCCTTATTGTCGGCTTTGCCGGAAGTTTTGGTCCACCATTTGTTGAAGACGAGGTCGCGATAAGCCCTGCCGAGGGGAGTGATTGACCAGTCTTTTTTCCACAGGGCGGCATTTGGTCTCCACATAGCTCCTGCCCAGAAGCCCCAAAATACGATGGATTCGATGCTTTGGTGCGCGAAGCAAAGGGTGAAGAATTTTCGAAGCTGGCTGACCTTTGTTTTGTCATCTTTGTAATCGAAATCACATTCGGTGATTTTAATTGGAAGGCCGAAGACGGCGAACTGGTCGAGCGTCTTCTGCATTTCGTCGGCGGGGGTAATCCACTTATTAAAATAGCCGAAGTGCCCCTGCATACCTATCCCCTCGATGGGGACGCCGTTTTCGAGAAGGTATTTAATTTGCTTGAAATAGACGAGGGCATTATAGCAGCCATCGACGAGGATGCCGTAATCATTTGCATAGAGGATGATATTAGGATTTCCGCATTTGGCCATATTTGCCATTTCGTTGACGATACCGTAGCCGAGGCGTCGCCGGAAGAATTCGCCATGCACCATTTCGTTGTTGAGGTCGAACTCGTCGATTCGGCCTTTGAAGTGTTTAGTAACGCCTACGGCGCGGCGGTGGATTGCTGCACGCAGCCGGTCATTATCGAGGTTTCTGAGCCAGGGCATAATGTGCTCGTCCATCTCCCAGAAGATACAGTGTCCCCGCATAGGGATATTAAGGTCACGGCAGATTTCCCAGATTCTGTCGGCGACGGTATAATCAACGGCATTTGGTTTCTTTTCGCACTCATACCACTTGAGGGCGTTTTCGTGGACGGCATAGTTGAAGTTTTCGGAGAGGGTTTTGAGAAACATCTTTCTATCACGGCTTTTTAGGGCGTCTTCATCGGCTTCCGCAAGGCGGTTTGTAATCGCGGTGCCGAATTGGAATTCGTGGCGGGTCTGCTGAATTTTAACATTAGAGCCAGGTTTGGTTTTAACTACGATATCGCCCATCCTGATTTCTGCGATACGGGCCTGGATTGCGGAGGGCGTGAGCTTTGCTGAAACATCGCCCAAAGCAAAGGCGGCGGGGTCCGGGTCAGAACTGGTTTTTACAAATTTTGCCTTCATAACTTGTGCTCTTTAATTAAAGTTGAATAACGTTTATGTTTATCATAACGGCCAGTTATCTTTACTTAGAGGGCGAAAAAAGTCAAGCCAAATCGGGACGCGGATGCCGGCTGCAGGTTGCGGGTTGCGGATTTTGCTTTTGCGGGTTAAAATGGATAGAGTTTTTTGACCGCTTGTGTTGCGGGGACATTCTTTACAGAAGGGTCGATAGTGTTAGGAGGATAACTCGTGTTTCTGAAACGTTTGAAGGATTGCCGGAAATTTACAGCCGGTGACGGTTCGATTTTGCGTGAGCTTTTGCATCCTGAAAAAGCGGATTTGCAGATTCGTTACAGTCTGGCTCATGCGAAGGTTGCGAAGGCGCAGAAAACTATCCCGCATAAACTTAAAACTTCTGAGGTGTACTACATAACAGCCGGACTCGGTTTGATGCATATAGATGAGGAGGTTTTCGAAGTTGGTTCTGAGACAGTTATTTATATTCCGCCGGGTTCGAGGCAATATATTGAGAATACAGGAGATTGTGATTTGGAGTTTTTGTGCATAGTGGACCCTGCATGGCGCCAAGAAGATGAGGAGATATTCGAGAGGGTTTAATTTGCGGAAATTTGTTGCAATATTACGGTCCGGCGGTTAAGATTCGAACAAATCGAGAGAGACAGAAATGGCTGAGCCGAGCAGAAATAAAGACAAAGGCGGCAAAACCGCTGTAAGCAAAGTTGTGAACGATTTCGTTAACGGCCTGAGCGAAGAGCACCGTATGCTGATTGTTCTGAAGGCGCAGCTGTATGACGGGACGTGGGAGCCGATGCTCGATGACCTGAAAAACCGGTTGGCCGGCAAGCCGTATATATTTAAGCTGGCAAACCGAATACAAGACGACATCGAACGCATCGAGCAGATGCAGAAATTCGAAGCTGAGCATAAGATTGATTTGGCAGACTATATTGATTTGCCGTGAAGAGGGAAGAAAGAATTTAGGATTTGGAATTAAGAAGAGATTTTGTTTGAGATTCTGCGAGGAGATAAAAAGATGATGAGATGCAGATTGACGTTAGCGGCGGTTTTTTTTGTTTTTTGTGTTGTTACGGCGGGTATGGCTGCGGAGGGTATGCAGCGGCTTGTTTCGCCTGAGCTGCTCAAGCAGGCCGAGCTGGAGATATTGTGGGAGACCAAGCTGCCGATAAAGATGGGGGAGAGTCTGGAAAAATTATTGATACCCTTCGACTGTTCTCAGGGCAGGCTTGGTAATCGCGTCTATGGGCTTTCAGACCGGAATTTTATGATTGGTATGAACAGAGAAACGGGTAATGTGATATTCAAAAGGTCTGTTGCCGCGGCCGGTTTGCCGGTAACGGGGCTGGAGCTTTATAAGGACGAGCTTTTTTCTATAACTGGCGACAAGTTAGTTGAAATCAGCCTGGAATCCGGCGAAGAGCGAAGCGCCAAGCGTCTGGGATTTGGCGTAACTTGTCCTGCCGTCCGCAACAACTCACACTTTTATATCGCGGGTACCGACAAGCGCATGCATGTATTGCGTTCAGAAGACAAGGTCCAGGCGTTTGAAGTGGCTGCCGAGAGTGATTCGGTGATTACTTCGATAGTTGCCGATGAGAGTTCTGTTATCTTTGCCACCGCTGCCGGTAATGTTATAAGTATCACGCCGGACAAGTCCAAGCGACTGTGGCAATTTGATGCTGCCGGCGGTATTGTCGGACCGATTGTAAAAGATGGAGATGCGTTATTTGCCGCCAGCGGAGATACGAACATTTACAGGCTTAACGCACGGACGGGAAAGTTTGTTTGGAAGTATCAGACCGGAGCGAAGCTTGAGAAGGGCCCACAGGTTACCCATGGGGTTATTTATCAATATGTTCGCAATGAAGGTTTGATAGCGCTGGATAAAGAAAACAAGAAGGTTTTGTGGCAATTGGCCGAGGGGATTGATTTACTGGCTGAGGCGAACGGCAAGGCCTATGTGATTACGAAGGCGGGGACGTTAGCAGTGATGGACAACAAGAAAGCCAAGCAGGTATATACGGTAGATATGCCGGGCGTTTCGGCATACGCAACCAATGTGACGGATTCGAAGATATATATTGCAGATAAAAGCGGGCGAATTGCCTGTTTGCAACCCATCAAATATTGAGTGGTGGTTCGTTGTGTTCCAGCAGGCCCGGAGGCGCGGTAAGCTGCACAAGCTGCAAACCCTCGGCTTCGTCCGGGAGTCGAGCTGTAATAAGCCACAGGTTTACGAATCGGGAAGTTTTTGAAAGGAAGAAGAGCAAATGGATGTAAAAATTAAGACGGCGATGATAAGTGTTTCTGAGAAGAAAGGTGTTATTGAGTTTGCAAAAAAGCTAAGTGAAATGGGCGTTAAGATAATCAGCACCGGCGGGACAGCCAAGAAGTTAGGCGAAGCTGGCATAAAAGTTGTCGGCATTGAGGAGGTTACGGGCTTTCCGGAGATGATGAACGGGAGAGTAAAAACGCTTCACCCGAAAATACATGGGGCATTGCTGGGTCTTCGCGATAATCCGGAGCATAAAGCGGCGATGACTAAGCATGATATTTTTCCGATTGAGTTGGTGTGTGTGAATCTTTATCCGTTTGAGGCGACAATCGCCAAGGCGGACTGCACTCTTGAAGAGGCGATTGAAAATATAGATATAGGCGGGCCGAGCATGATTCGCTCGGCTGCGAAGAACCATAAATTTGTAACTGTCGTTACTGATTCGGGGCAGTATGACAGGGTCATTGGGGAAATGCAGGCGAAGAAAGGCGCGGTAAGCGAGGGGCTTCGCAAAGATTTTGCAAGGGTAGCATTCGGGCTGACGGCTTCGTATGACGCTGCGATTGCGAAATATCTTAACGGTAAGGCGGATGTGAAATACCCGGAAAAAGTAACAATTGCCGTCAGGAAAGAACGGGAGCTTCGTTACGGCGAAAATTCGCATCAGAGTGCGGCGTTTTATAAACTGCCGGCCAGCGGCGAGACGTCAATAAGCAGCGCCGATATAATGGAAGCTGAAACGGCAATCAGCTTTAATAATCTTTTGGATACAAACGCTGCATTTGAACTGGTCAAGGAATTTGCTGAGCCGGCGGCAGTTGTTGTCAAGCACCTTAACCCGTGCGGATGCGCTGTTGATGAGGACATCTGCGGGGCGTATCGAAAGGCGTACGAAGGCGATGTTGTAAGCGCGTTCGGAAGTATTGTTGCGCTGAACAGGAAAGTGGATGCTGAACTGGCACGGACGATTATGGAATCATACAGCAAATTCGGCAAGGCCAGAGGCGCCAGCGGATTTTTTGCCGAGGTAATTATTGCACCGGAATTCGAGCAGGAAGCAATTGATATAATCAGGACACTAAAGAGCTGGGGCAACAGGGTACGGCTGATGAAGACCGGGCCGATTGACAGGGCCAAAATTGACGGAGCCGAATTCGATGTTCGATGTGTTATAGGGGGATTACTTTTGCAGCAGCGAGATTTGGCGGGTTGGGAGCCGGAACTGCTGAAGTATCCGACAAAAGCCAGGCCGACAAAAGAGCAGCTTGAGAATTTGCGGATTGCGTGGCTTGTGGCCAAACATACCAAAAGCAATACGATTGTGCTGGTCAAAGACAGAAAGATTTTAGGTACAGGGGCCGGACAAATGAACCGAGTCGAGTCCGGGCTGATTGCTTACAGGCACGCAGGTGACCAGGCGAAGGGTTGTGTGCTGGCGTCTGATGCGTTTTTCCCGTTCCCGGATAATATTGAAAATGCTGCCCAGGCGGGCGTGGCTTGCATAGTTCAGCCGGGCGGCTCTAATAAGGATAACGAAGTAATTGCCGCCGCGGACAAGCACGGAATTGCGATGGTGTTCACGGGCAAGAGGCACTTTAAACATTAAAATAGAGATATTAAAAAAACCCGGCGTGATGCCGGGCTTTTTTTTGTAACCGTTGAGTGTGGGATTTTTACATCCCTGCGGCTTTGCGGAGTTTTTTTACCATGTCGGTTTTTTCCCAGGTGAAGCTTGGTCCACTTCTGCCGAAATGTCCGCCGTGCGAGGTCTCTGCATAAATCGGTCTAGCAAGTTTGAGATGCGCAATCATAGTCTTTGGCGTCAGGGGGAACAATTTGCGTACGATTCGGCTGATTTTCTCTTCGCTGATTTTGGCGGTGCCGTAGGTGTTGACATAAATCGAAAGCGGATTAGCATAGCCGATGACATAGGACAGTTGGATTTCACAGATATCGGCGAGCCTTGCTGCGACGATATTTTTGGCAATATATCGAGCCATATAACTTGCGGTCCTGTCGACCTTAGATGGGTCTTTTCCACTGAAGGCGCCTCCGCCGTGGTGGCCGCGTCCGCCGTAGGTGTCGACGATGATTTTTCTGCCGGTCAGTCCGCAGTCGCCCTTCGGGCCGCCTGTTACGAATCGGCCGGTTGCGTTGATGTGGAATATGGTTTTTTTGTCGACGAGGCGTTTTGGCAGGACGGGCAGAACAATTTTTTCGATGATTTGCTTACGCAATTGTTTGTAGGTAATAGAAGGCGCGTGTTGAGTGGCGATAACGACGGTGTGAATTCGTTTGGGTTTGCCATTTTCGTATTCGACCGTTATCTGGCTTTTGCCATCCGGCCGCAGCCAGGGCAGCTTGCCGTTTTGGCGCATTTTTTCGAGCCGAAGAGTCAAAAGATGCGCAAGCTGAATAGGCATCGGCATAAAAGCCGGGGTTTCGTTGCAGGCGTAGCCGAACATCAAGCCCTGGTCACCTGCGCCCTGCTCTTTGTGCAGACCGGCGCCTTCAGTGACGCCCTGTGAAATGTCTGGGCTTTGTTTGTCGATACCGATAATTACGGCACAATTTTCGGAGTCGAAGCCCATATCGGGGTCGGTGTAGCCGATTTTCTTTATTGTGTCGCGGACGATTGCCGCGATGTTGACGATAGCTTTGGTTGTAATTTCGCCTGCGACTAAGACCATATCGTTTTTGACCATTGTTTCACAGGCGACCCGGCTTTTGGGGTCGCCGGCGAGCATTGCGTCAAGGATGGCATCCGATATATGGTCAGACACTTTGTCGGGATGGCCCATTGTTACGGATTCACTGGTGAAGAGATATTTGCCGGTGTCGCAGTTGGGATTGCTGTAAATTGATTTTTTTGCCATTTGTAATTTGTCCTCTTAGTAATTCGTTGTTTGAAATTTGTTATTAACAGATTATGGACTATCGTTGAGAGTCCAATTGTATGTTATATATTTAACGGAATAATTTTCCCTTTCAAGGAAAGCACGGTCCTGCTCGGAGATATAATTTGCGGCGAGGTTTAAGACGGCCCGGACGGCCGGCCGCTGGTCTTTAAATTTTTTATCTGTGCCGTATTTACTGATAAAATCTTCTCCATACCAGGTCGGGAGAAAGATGGTGGAAAGATGGACTATTTTCTTTTCCCTGTCTATCCTGAATGTGAGCGGGCTTGACAGGAATTTTTTGGCTTGGTCGTCCAACTGCTCATATAGTCTGCTCCCGTAATACGGCTCGTTGCGCAAAGGCGGGCTGGAGAGAGTGGCGTAGGATATGGCAAAAAACACCCGCGGCTCATCAAACTCTTTATGGAAAAACCGTTGTTCAACTTCTTTGAGTGTAAATTCCTCATCCATCACGGTAAATTTGTATTTGTCCCATATACCGTCGATATGCCTGATGCTCTCTGGCCCCCATAAAACACGAAGTATTCGCTGAGACTGGATGGGGTAGTTGTCGACAATTATCTTGAGCATTTTTATGTTGTACGCATTGAGCCAGAAGGCGATTTTGTCCTCTTTGGACCAGGAATTGTAAACATCGGGGTCGAGTTTGGCGAATCCATCCAGGATGCGGTTAATCTCCAGCTTCTTTCGCTTGAGTGTTTTATAATTGACCATTCCCTTATCGTTGGCATAGTTTTTCAAGATGCCGGAGCATTTGTCAGAAAGAGAGACGGCCGAGGGTTTGACGGGAGTATGCGAAACCTCCGAGCAGCCGGCAATGAGAATCAGCACGGCAAGCGAGGTCATAAAAACCAAAGGCTGCACTTCAAAACCAGCGGTTTTTAGTTTTTCATTTTTGGCAGTTCGTTTTGTGAAAGCCATTTTTTTACCTTCCAAAATTCAACGGTATCGAACTGTTGAGACAGCGAATATTATGTAAAGCGGCATAGTAACAGTTTTTACTGTGCTTTTACAGAGAAAAATTAATTTTAGGAGGGATATTTCAGTCCTTTAGGGCGACTAAAAGGGCCATATTGCGTGTTATAAAATTGCCGTAGAATCACATATTTTGAGGCGGTTGCTGTAACGAGGCACGCAGTTTTGGTAAACTTTCCGGATAGTTTTTCTGTATAAATTCGACTATTTTTTCCCTAACGTGGCAGCGGAGACTCCAGGCTGTCGATGCGTCCGGAGCACTCATCAGAGCCCTTAGTTCGAGCGTGTGTTCAGAGGTGTTGGTTGCCTGCAGAACGCATACCTTGCCATCCCACAATTGCGAATCCTTCAGGATTTTTTGAAGTTCAGCCCTTACCGCTTCAACGGGGACTGTATAGTCAACATAAATATATACGGTTCCCAGCAAATCGGCTGTGACTCGGGTCCAATTTTGGAAGGGTTTTTCGATGAAGTAATTTATCGGCACGATTAAACGCCTCATATCCCAGATTTTCACAACAACATAGGTTAAGGTTATTTCTTCAATTCGCCCCCACTCATTTTCCACGATAACCACGTCGTCAATGCGTATCGGCTGAGTAAAAGCTATCTGAAGACCGGCTATGAAAGTTCCAATCGTTCGCTGAGCGGCAATACCGATGACTATGCCGATAATTCCGGCCGATGCCAGGATAGTTGTTCCAAGTTGCCGAACTTTCTCGAAGGTCATCAACATGGTGCCCAAAGCCAGAATACACACTATGATAATCACTATTCGCTTCAAGACAGTTAGCTGAGTGTTGATTTTCCTTGCCCGAAGATTGTCTTTTACGCTGATATTGAAACGACTTAAGACGTATTCATTCAGGATGTACACTGTCTTTATGGATAACAATGAAACCAGGCCTATGAAAAAGAAACTAAGAATTTGTTTTGCATTGGAAAGATATTTTTCAGGCAACCCGGCAGGCAGAGCCAAACGTATAATGAACAATATCACAAGCCACTGCAGGGGTCGGTAGCAATGCTTGATACACAGGTCATCAATAACACTTTTAGTGTGTTTTACAAGAGCCAGCAGGATTCTGTAAATAAGGAAATGACCTATTATGCCCGCCAGCACAAGTATCCCTAAGAACCAAAGTGCCCAATCGTTTATTTGCAGTTCATTCATCGCCAAGTATTCACCTTAATTGCTATTCACCGATTAAAGAATTCAACATATACAGGTAGTCGGAAAGCAAACGAGTTATTAGAAATTTTTCCCTGACAGTTTCTCTTCCCTGACGTCCTAAATTTTCCTTTTCTTTAGGATTTTTCAGCAGATGTACGATCCTGTCTGCAAATCCTTTTGTATCTTTTGGTTCGAGCAAAAAACCGTTTTTGCCATTCTCTATCTGCATAGGTATGCCGCCCACGTTGGATGCTACAACAGGTGTTTTTTTCCAGAGTGCTTCAGTCACAGCAAGGCAAAATCCTTCCCGAGTAGACTTTTGAATCATGACATTAGAGTAATTTTGGATTGCATTTACTAAAGTTTCATTATTCCCAACAACAAATAAAATATCATCTTTTTTGGGAGACTTATTGGCTTTACGCCGAACTTTGTTGTACATACCCAGGCCTTCCGGGTCATCGCTGGCTACATTGTAGCAGAAAAGCAATCTGCAATCGACTTTTTCCTTAACCAGGTTGAATACATCTATCACGCCCTCCGGGTCCTTCCATGGATCAAGTCTGGAGACCTGGGTAATTATCGGTTTGTCCGTAGGTATGCCGGCTGCGGTTATATGCTCGAGAATAGTTTTCTCCGTGATATCCCTGTTTTTCTGGCTGAGGGGATTAATAGCAGGAAACATAAGTCTCTGGTCTATGGGCAGGTCTTTTTTTAAATATTTTTCGCTTGAGAAAACAACCTGGTCGTATTTGAGCAAAAAACCCTTCAGGAAATCCCATAACTGCTCGTGTGGGCTAGTCAGGTCTATATGGCATCGCCATATCCAGGGTTGTCTTTTTCTATAGGACCTTATGAGCGAAAGGGGCTGAGGGTCGTGGATGATTACACAATCATGGTCAAGGTGTGTGAACTTTGAGAAATTCTCGTTTACCCGGAGATATATTTGTTTCTTTTTTTCGGAAAGATTCAGCGGCGCACCCTGAAGTGCGTTGTGAAAGCTTTTTGTAATCTCAAAAAACTCCTGGCTGCCGTGTAAAATTCGCCAGCCGGCGTTTATGCCTACGTCATTCATCAACAGGACGAGAGAGTAAAGAATCTCCGCAACACCGCCGCCCTGATAGGTGGCGTTGAGGTGAACAATGTTTTTGCCGTAGAGCCTCTTAGCTCTGGCATAAATTTCAGCTAACGTTTCATCGGGCACTAGATGACGGAAATCTTCGAGTCTTAACATATTGTTTCCTTAAAGGATTTCATTTTTTGATCAGTTCCTCAAGCAACAATCTAAGCTCATGCACTGAATCCAAATTGAACCGCGCATGTGAAATACCGTATCCTACTCTAATAGAATATGCACTCTCAGGCAATACGGCAAACAAATCTTCGTCGGTGTAATCATCTCCGGCAGCGAAGATAAAGCCCCATTTTTGCTTGTTTATCCATAATTTTGCCACCTGTCCCTTGTTTATAGCGAGGTTTTTAACTTCAAGTATTTTGTTGCCTTCAAACACGCCGATGTCCATGTTCTCCGTCAGGCCCAAAACAGCGTTTTTCAACTCCTGTACCCTAAGACGAGCCAATTCAGGGTTAGATTTACGGAAGTGCCAGACCAAAGAAAAATCTTTTTCTTCTACAAATGAACCCGGCGTGCGGTCAGTATACAGCTCAATAATAGGCCTTATTGTCTGCTTCCAGTCGTTTCGCAGCGGTTCTATCACCTGCCAGTCGGCGGCTTCTTTCTCTTTAATCCAAGCTCCGTGCTCGGCAATTAACGAGGCATTAAGGGTGCCCAGCCAGCGAGTTAAGGTCGCTTTATCCCTGCCGCTGATTATTACTATTTCGTTTTTAGAATCTGCGGCAAGAGTCTGCAGTAAGGTAAAAAGGTCTTTGTCTGGGGTGGCTTTTTCCGGTCTGTCGGCAAAACCCACAAGTGTTCCGTCATAGTCAAGCAGGAATAATCGTTTCGAACTCTTATCATACTCATTGCCCAATCTTTGCCTGAGAGATTTATCAAGCTTGCAGACAGAAAGTTCTTGCTGAATCTTTCTTACCCCGGCCAAGGCTTCCACAAAATCGTGAGCCCATCTTTTAACAGTATACCGTGAAAGCCTTTTCTGCATCGACCTGTTACGGTCGATTTGTTCTTCTACAGGCATTTCGAGGGCCTCTTTCATCGCATCAATGATAGCCTGCTTATTATTGGTGTTTACCACGATAGCTTCGCCCAATTCGCTTGCAGCTCCCGCCATCTCGCTGAGAATTAAAACTCCTCTGCCGTCTGTTTTTGCCGCAACGAATTCCTTGGCTATCAAATTCATACCATCCCGCAAGGGTGTCACTAATGCCACATCGGCGATGTTATACAAAGCAACGAGTCTCTCAAATGGAATGAAACAATACAGATACCATACAGGTACCCAGCCAATAGCACCATGCTCCCCATTAATCCTGCCCACAAGGCCTTCAACCTGCTTTCTCAATTCCACATAGTCACCAACATCTGTTCGAGAGGGAACGGCCACGAGAATCAGAGTAACCTTCTTCTTGTATTTAGCATTCTGTGACAAAAACAAATCGAACGCTTCGAGTCTCTGAACAATACCCTTGGTGTAGTCTAATCTATCGATGGATAAGATTATTTTTCTCTCACTTACCTTTTTGCGAATTGTGGTTAATGCTTTTCCTACCTTCGAGTCCTTCGCCGCGTTCGAGTATTTTTCGTAATCAATCCCCATCGGGAATGCGTCTACTTTTATAACCCTATCGCCTATTGTCAACGCACCCATAGAGTGCTCAGTTCCTTTTATTCGGGCAGTACTGCTGAGAAAATGCCGCACATAATCATACGTGTGGAACCCTATCAAATCTGCGCCAAGCAGGCCGTTTAGTATTTCTCCACGCCAGGGCAAAAGACGAAACAACTCAAAAGAGGGGAAAGGTATGTGAAGAAAAAATCCAATTTGCGCATTCGGCAGCTGCTTTCGTATAAGCTCGGGGAGCAGCATCAGATGATAGTCATGGATCCAGATGTGGTCATCGGGTCCGGCTATTTTTACAACGGCATCGCAGAAGGCTTTATTGACCTGCGTATAGGCCTGCCAATATCGCTCTTCATACACAGTATATAAAGGAAAGTAGTGAAAGAGAGGCCAAATGGTTTTGTTACAAAAGCCGTTATAATAATTTCGAATATCCTTTGCAGAAAGAAAAACAGGATACCAATTTTGCTTCCTTAGTTGGTCCGAAATTTGATGTTTTTCCTGTTCGGAGGTTTTATCGGCAGCGATGGCAGGCCAACCTACCCAGCGGTTTTGATAGGATTCGCAGAGCGAATGTAACCCAGTAACCAAACCGCCTGCGCTTGGCTGAAGGTGTAAAGCATTCGAACGTTTCGTAACATTTACAGGCAATCTGTTTGAGACTGTTATCAGCATAATCGTAACCTTCTCACATCGCCGCACGATGTAAGAAAAACCATACTAATGGTTCATGCAATATTTTTACAGAGAAAAATAATTTTTCGGCGTGTTATCTTAACCCTTCAGGACGGCCAGCGGGACCATTCGAGCGACGGCCTTGGCCCAGCCGCATTCGATGACAATCCGCACGACCTCGTCGATGTCTTTGTAGGCAGCCGGAGCTTCTTCCTTGATTTTGTGCCTGTCGGCGGTGATGAGCTTTATGCCTTTCATACTGCGTTTGAATTGGTCATCGCTAATGAGTGGCGATGCAATGATTTTGCCTCTGCGCGATTTTCCCAGTGCTGCGGTGCGACTCATAACCCTGCCGGCCCCGTGATTGACCGAGCAGAGAGATTCTTCGGAATTGCCGGTGCCGACCAGCAGGTAACTTGCTGTACCCATTGAGCCAGGGATTATTACGGGCTGGCCGGTTCTTTCGAAAATGGTGTCAGCCATTCGTTGTTGTCCGAATGCGCGGGTGGCGCCTTTGCGGTGGACCCAGAGTTTTGTGCCGAGGTGGGGCTCAAGTTTTGCCATGTTGTGGGGGACATCATAGACAAGCTGCATCGGCGTCGGGCCGAACATCCTGTTGAAGCAACGTCTTACAAGCAAGGCCATGATGTGGCGATTGGTAAATGCAAAGTTGGCGGCAGCAGCCATTGCGGCGATATAATTTTTACCGGCGCTGGAGTCGGTCGGCAGATAGGAGAGCATTTTTTTTCGTTCAGTCATCTCCGGTCTTTGTGCGGCGATATTCATATACTCGTCAGCGATTTCATAGCCGAACCGGCGGGAGCCGGAGTGTATCATCACAACGATTTGGTCCTTAAAAAGGCCGAAAGTTTCTGCCAAAGACTTGTCGAAAATCTGCTGAACGTGTTGAATTTCGATGAAATGGTTTCCGCCGCCGAGGGTTCCGAGCTGGGCAGAGCCTTTTTGTATCGCTGCGTTCGGGACTGAAGCGAGGTCGCTGGGCAGGCAGCCGTTTTCTTCGATTCTTTTCAGGTCGTCGGTAAATTCATCTTGGTTGAATGCCTCCCAGGCCGGGTGACTGCTTCTTTGCGCGAGCGTTGGTATTGAAGCCACGCCCTTATTAACAACGGCTTCAAGTCCAGTTTTGTCTAATATCAGGTTGGATTTGCCTTCGCCGAGCGGGATATCTCTGGCGATAGAGAGGGCGATTTTTTCGGTGTCGATACCGCCTTTGGAAAAAGGAGTACGTAAGAGCCGCATACCGCAGTTTATATCGTATCCGACAGCGGCGGGCATTATGGCGGTGTCCAGTCCTAAAACGGCGCCTATTGGTATGCCGAAGCCGACATGGATATCGGCAGTGGCGAGAACTTTCTTTGCCGGCGGCAAAGAGGCGGCGTCACAAAGCTGGCGGACCGCATCAGGTTCGAGGCTGATGGACTCTGATACAAAAATCATCGCATCTGTTATCATTTGACCGCAACGCTCTATATGGACTCTCATGGGGTCTGTGCGAGTGAGTTGGACTGACTGTTCGGACATTAGAAAACCCTTAATAGGCTCTTAGATATTATTATAGTGAATTTTATGCTTGTGTGAACAGAAGCTATTGAGAATATTGTAAAGAAAAGCGGCCTTGACGAAGGATAAGTGCTCCGAATTAACTTGACAGATGATGGTTTTAACGATACCTTTAGTGTGATTGTAGACAGGACTATCAGAAAAGATGTTTGCTTTTGAGGATGCAGGGAATAATGAATAATAAGCGGATAATTTTTGCTGTTGTGGGGGTATTTTTAGCCTTTGTAGTTGTTTCGCGATGCCAGGCTGTTGATACAGGGCCGATTGATAAGGTACGTGATAAGGGTGTGCTCGAAGACTCAGATTTGCAGATTATCGAAGATTTTGTTGCGGATGGGGTAAGTGAACTGGCGAAAACCCAGGATTTTACCTCTGTAGCGAGGATTCGCGCGGTAATCCATGCCCGCAGCAGCTCTGATAAGGAAAGCGCCGAAGCCCAGTATAAGGGACAATTTTCTGAATCGGCATATAAGTACATATCCGAGGCACTTGAGGCAGCGAAGAAGTTAACGCCGGTGGAACGCCGGTTCCAGGTTATTCTTAATCTTTTGATTCTGACAGATTCTCTGCACGACCTGCGGCTGGCAGATTTGGCTATGAAATGGATCGAAGATGAAAATGAGGCTATTCGGTACTGGGCGGTTCATTGTATTACCAACGCTGGCATCGTAGAGCAGTTGAATTCCAAAGAAGCCGCTAATCAAGAGCTGGCTGGAAAAATCACAGAGCAGCTAAGCAAGGTCGTTGAGAGCAGCAGTCCTGAGACATTAGCCTTGATGGCCGAATTTGCAGCCGGTGTGGACATTACGCGGGGAGAGGAACTGCTGCTGCAGATAGCTGATATGCGAATAAAGAGATATGCAGATTGGACGGTTAAGTATGAACTTTTGGATAGCACCATCTTAAAATTGCTTGATGGTAAGATTCCTCTCGAAAGTGCAAGCAAACCTGATGTTGGCCGCCGTTTTGGGCAATTATATTCGTATGTGATACAGAGATATGTCAAGGGGCAGGATGTACTAAACGATACCCAAAATAATCAACTGGCTTCGGTATTGGTTGAGACGGAAGCGTCGTGTATTGTCAGGCGTTTGAAGGTTACCCAATCGGTTGTGAAGAATGCTGTTGAGCAGGGTGATTTTGCGGCCCTTATGCAGGAACACGGCAGAATGCTTGGGGACGAAGCAAAAGCCGGCCAATTGTCGTTGAAGCTTAACTTTGACTACGGCAAGAGACCGGATGGCGGCAGGCGTGTTGCACCGCTTGTTTTACCGGGTCCGCCCAAAGAGTTGGCGAGTGCAGATAATTGAATACGCACGGCGCGACACGCAAGAAGTAAATCCGCCTCCGGCGGATAAATAAGCTTTCGCAAAGGGATTTTGCGTTGAGGTTACCAAGCGTAGCAGTTACATTTACAACGGCGTTGATTACCGGATGCGATTGTTCGCCGTTTGAGGAGGGGAAAACGGGATTTGTCATAAGCTTAACAGAATTTCACGCGAAGAACAGCCTTATACGTTTTTATTTACCAATCGATTTTTCATTTGGTTGATAAGCGTTCCAAAAGTGTTAAAATCTATAAATTAGAAGTGGTATATCTTTGAAGAACAACAGAAAATTGAGAATTAAAATCACCGGCTTAGGAGTAATGTTATGAACGGACGGTCCGGCTTGTTCAAGTTTTTTCTGTTTTTGTTTTTATTCGTAATCATACTTTTGCAGTTTCTTTCAATGATTCAATCCGACCGGCTCTACAAGCGGCTCGACACCATTATTAGAAGATTGGAAAATGCGCCTACCACAAGAACGGCTCAGCCACAGCAAGAGCCAAAAATATCGGAGGCGAAGAATCTGCCTATGGCCGAGGTGCCAGGCGACGACGGCGACTGGCTCGTCTGGCGGCTGTCCGCCGAACCTCGCACGTTGAATACAATCAGCGATGAGAGAGACGTTTACACAACCTATATCACCGGCGGCAGTATCTTTGAGCGCCTGCTCGAATACGACTGGGACGAGGTCGAGCTGAAACCCTGGCTGGCCGAGAGCTATGAGCTTTCAAAGGACGGTTTGGAAATGACGGTCCGGCTCAGGGACGGCGTGTGCTTTTCGGATGGTGTGCCAATGACCGCCGACGACATTATCTTTACCTATAGGACGATAATGAATCCTGGTGTTGACGCGGCGGTACAGCGAACTATTTATAGCACTTTCAAGGACGTAATAAAAATCGACGAACGAACCGTGAAGTTTGTATTCACAGAGGTTTTATGGAAAACTTTTGAGGCCGTCGGTTTATTCGAGGTATTTCCGCAGCACATTTACGATTTCAATGACCCAGCGGAATTCAACAAACATCGCAGCAACCCCGTCGGAAGCGGTCCTTACGAATTCGAAAGATGGGACGTGGGGCAGCAGGTGGTTCTGAAACGCAACGAGAATTACTGGGGTTATAAGCCGAAACTGAAAAAAGTGGTATTCAGGTTTATCCTTAACGATGCTGCGGCCCTGCAAGCGTTACGGGCCGGAGAGATAGATTTTACGGAGCCCGAGCCGGAGCAGTATTCTGAAATGAAATCGAATAAGGAGTTCACTGCGAGATTTCGTGCTATGTCATATTGGCAGCCCGGCGTGCCGTTTTTCTACATAGCGTGGAACGAAACCACTCCGTTTTTTGCTGACAAGCGAGTTCGGCTCGCTATGACTCATATCATCGACCGTGAGGCGATTGTTAAGCACCTGCTTAGCGGCGAAGCTATGATAACAACGGGGCCTTTTTATATTTTTGGGTCTCAATATGACCCGAACATCAAGCCTTGGCCTTATGACTCTGAAAGAGCAAAGCAGTTGCTTGATGAGGCCGGCTGGATTGACCACGACGGCGACGGCATTCGAGACAAAGACGGCGTGAAGTTCAGCTTTCGGCTTGCTTTCGCTACCGGCCGGGTGTTCTATGAGCAGCTTGCCAAACTTTTCAAAGACACCGCCAGCACAGTAGGGGTCGAGGTAATTGCCGACCCCTATGAGTGGTCTGTCTTCACGCAGAAGTACCGTAAACACGACTTCGATGCCTTGGCTATCGGCTCCGGCGGCACGGTCGAATTTGACCCCTATCAATATTTTCACTCCTCACAGATAGCCGGCGGAGGTGATAACTGCACCAGCTATAATAATCTGCAGGCCGACGCCCTGATAGACGTGGCCAGGCGAACACTGGACCCTGAAAAGCGATACCCGCTCTATCACCGTTTTCACCGTCTTATCCACGAAGACCAGCCTTTTACTTTTCTTTACATAAGGCCGGAATGGCGTTTTCTCGATAAAAGATTTGAAAACGTCATAGAGCACAAGCTTGGGCTCAACCCTAATGAATGGTATGTCCCCAGGGACAAGCAGCGATACAAATGACAATATATATAATCAGACGTTTTCTTTTGATGATACCCACGCTGGCTGGAATCACCATAGTTGTTTTTGCCATCAGCCGGTTGGCGCCGGGTGACCCCGTCAGCTTGTCTCTGGGGCCTGGCGGTGCGTTGGACGCCCAGCGTGCCGCCGATGTCCGTGCGGCGAGGATGCACCTCTATGGTCTCGACAAGCCGGTTTATGTCCAATATGCCACTTGGCTCGGACGTGTTGTCCGATTCAACTTTGGCGATTCAATCAAGCACCATAGACCGGTTATTGATCTTATTAAGGAACGTTTGCCCATAACCCTGACGTTGAACCTGATATCCTTCATAATTATTTACGCCATTTCTATACCTATGGGTATTCTGTCGGCTGTGGGGCGCAAAAAGTTCATCGACCGTATAAGTTCCGTGATGCTGCTGATGTTGTGGTCGTTGCCCTCGATGTGGGTTGGCCAAATGCTCATTGGTTATTTGTGCGGTCCGCCGCTTAACTGGTTTCCGTCAGCAGGTCTGTCCAGCAATGATGCGGAGCAGTTTCCTTTTTTCCTTTGGCTTTCCGACCGGCTGTGGCACTTGGTTCTGCCTGTTTTCTGCTTGACGTACGCTGGTTTCGCATATCTGACGAAGCTCGTCAGAGCCGGCATGCTCGATAATCTTCGCGCCGACTACGTCCGTACCGCAAGAGCCAAGGGGCTTTCCAACTGGGCTGTTATATTCAGACACGCCTTCCGGAACAGTATCATCCCTGTCATTACTATTATGGCTACGCTATTGCCCGCGATGTTCGGTGGCTCTATCATAATCGAGAGAATCTTCAGTGTTTCAGGTATGGGTCTGCTTGCCTTTGAGGCAGTAACAACTCGTGATTACAATGTTGTTATGGGTGTCGCTACCATAGCCGGTTTTCTGAATTTAATCGGCTTGCTGCTGGCTGATATTGCTTACGCTATGGTTGACCCGCGAATCAGTTTTGAATCCGTAGAGTGATTTACTGTTATGACTAAACCGAATCAACAGCATAAAGAATGGGGCACATCATACGGCGAGATGGTCTGGCATGAGTTCACCAGGAGTAAATTCATCGTCGTCTGGCTGGGCTTTATAATCCTGCTTTTTTTGCTGGCGATATTTGCCCCATTCATCGCAAATGACAAACCCTTTGTCATCAGAATTGACGGCCAGCAGCATTACCCGCTTTTTCGAAATCTTGACGCTGCCGATTACAGCATTTTTCTGGCTGCAACAGTCGGCATGGTTCAAATTCTGCTTATCTGTCGGAATCGCAAACGTATTGACCCCTCAATCCGTTCAAGTGTTCTCTGGCGGCAAGTGTTTATCAACACGCTCATTAGCATCATCGGTGTAACGTTACTTTACGTCTTCATACCCAGCTGGCTCGACGCGACCGACTACAAATCGATGGTTGCTTCAGGCAAGGCGTCCGGTGCCGTCTTTGCCCCAGTGCCTTACGGCTACGGCAGGACCGATTTGAAGGTCCGAGAGCAGCCGCCGAATAGGCAGCACTGGCTTGGAACTGACGACGTCGGCTCGGACGTTCTATGCCGGCTTATTCACGGTAGCAGAATTTCGTTGTCCGTCGGTTTCGTCGCCGTAGGTATATCGAGCATCATAGGAATAATAATAGGCGCGATACTTGGTTATTCGGGCGGCAAGGCCGACTTCCTCGGTATGCGATTAGTTGAGATTATGATGGCCGTGCCCGTCTTTTTCCTAATCATAACCATTGTCGCGTTTTTTCCTCGCAGCCTGTTTAACATAATGCTCATTATTGGCCTGACTACGTGGACCGAAGACGCCCGCTTCGTTCGCGCCGAGTTTTTCAAGCTGCGCAGGCAGGATTTCGTTCAGGCGGCCGTGTCGTTGGGCCTGCCTCTGAGAAGCATTCTCTTCAGGCATATGCTGCCGAACGCGATTGCGCCGGTGCTGGTCAACGCGACATTTGGCATTGCCGGGGCCATATTTATTGAAGCGGCGCTTAGCTTCTTGGGTTTTGGTGTTGCGCCGCCGACACCGAGTTGGGGACAGATGCTGAGCCTGGGCGTAAGCACAACCGGAAGGTTCCTGTGGTGGCTCACACTTTTTCCGGGACTGGCAATATTCTTTACCGTTCTGGCCTACAACCTTGTTGGTGAGGCCCTGCGGGATGCGATTGACCCGCGTTTGAGGCAAGCTTAATGGCTGACAAAAGCAAACTGTTAGAAGTTAAAGGGCTTTGTGTCGATTTTTTCACCGAGCGGGGCGTTGCACACGCCGTGCAGAACGTCTCCTTTTCTATAAAAGAGGGACAAACATTCGCACTGGTCGGTGAAAGCGGCTGTGGAAAAAGCGTTACCGCGCTTTCGATTATGCGATTGGTGCCCTCTCCGCCGGGGACGATTGTTGCCGGGGAGATTGTGTTTGGTAATAGAAATCTGTTTGAACTCGGCGAGAAGCGAATGCGTGCCATTCGCGGGAATAAAATTGCTATGATTTTCCAGGAGCCTATGACCAGTCTCAATCCGGTTTATACGGTGGGCGATCAGATTGTTGAGGCTATTGAGCTCCATCAGAAAAAAAATGCGAACCAGGCCTGGGCAGATGCGGTTGAGATGCTGCAAAAGGTAGGCATCGCAGACCCTCAGCAGCGAGTACACGAGTATCCGCATCAGATGTCGGGTGGAATGCGGCAGCGGGTTATGATAGCTATGGCGATAAGCTGTAAGCCGGCGCTTTTGATAGCAGATGAGCCGACGACTGCCTTGGATGTAACAATTCAGGCACAGATACTGGATTTGCTCGACGAGCTGCAGGAACGAAGCGGTATGAGTATTTTGCTGATAACCCACAATTTGGGTGTGGTGGCTGAACGGGCCGACGATGTTGCTGTGATGTATGCATCGAGAATAGCAGAGGCAGCCGATTCGCAGAAGCTTTTTTCAGAACCTTTGCATCCATATACGCAGGGACTATTGAAATCGCTGCCGCGGTTGGGTTATTCAGCAAAACGTCTTCAGACGATTCCGGGGACAGTTCCTGATCCGCTGCATTTTCCGTCAGGCTGTAAATTTCATCCTCGCTGCCCGATAGGAAATACAGACAGGCGATGCCAAACCGTCGAGCCATTACTGCGTGAGGTTCAGGGATGCCGGTGTGTCGCATGCTGGTATGCACCGGGTTACGAAACTGGTGAAGAATATAAGGAATATGAGTCAAAATATGGCAAGCACAAACGGCTATCTGCTTAAGGTTGATAATTTAAAGACCTGGTTTCCTATAAAGAAAGGTCTGTTGCGTCGAACCGCGGGTTTTATCAAGGCGGTTGACGGCGTGAGCTTCGGTATCAAAAGGGGACAGACGATGGGGCTGGTCGGTGAAAGCGGCTGCGGCAAGACGACAGTCGCCAGGAGCATAGTTCGGCTGACCCAGGCTACGGCAGGAGAGGTAATTTTTGACCAGATAAATGTTTTGTCGGCGGACAAAAAGGAATCGAGAGAGCTTCACCGGCAAATCAGCCTTGTTTTTCAGGACCCGTTTAGTTCGTTAAATCCGAGAATGACAGTCGGTAATATTATTGGAGAGCCGTTGAAGGTGCAAAGGGGAGTGTCCGGCAGCGAGTTGACCGAAAGAGTTGCGGTATTGCTTTCCAAAGTGGGTCTGTCAGCCGAACATATAAACCGTTATCCGCACGAGTTCTCCGGCGGCCAGCGGCAGCGAATCGGGGTGGCCAGAGCTTTGGTGGTGGGGCCGAAGTTGGTTATTTGCGATGAGCCGGTCAGCGCTCTTGATGTTTCAATTCAATCGCAGATTTTGAATTTATTGAAGGATTTGCAGGATGAATTCGGATTGACATACCTGTTTATCGCGCACGACCTGGCTGTTGTAGAGTTCTTTTGTGATATTACGGCGGTTATGTATATGGGCAGGATAGTAGAGCGGGCTTCGGCGGAAGAGCTGTACCGTAATCCCGTACATCCTTATACTCGTGCCCTTATGTCGGCTATTCCGCAGGTCGAGCGGGGCTGGCGCGCTGCAAAAGGCGCATTTGGCGGCGAAGTGCCGAGCGTTTTGAATCCGCCGGCTGGCTGTCCTTTTCACCCGCGATGCCCGTTGGCAGAGGATGTTTGTCTGAAGCAGGCCCCTGCGTTGGAGGAAAAAGGCGAGGGGCATTTTGTTGCTTGCTGGAAATGTTAAAAGAAGCTCGACAAAAGCTGTTAAATTTGCGATAATGAGCCGTAAGTTTTGGATTAGAAAGTAGAATGGGCAAAACCAGCGTGGAAATAACCAGTGATAGAAATACCGCGGTAGTGGCTTTCAAAACCGCTTCGATAAGCAATGTGGAAGAAATAGCATCTGCTTCCAGGCAAATAAAGGAATTTATTGAGCAAAAGCATCCGAAGGAAGTGGTGGTTGATTTTGAAGGCGTAAAATTTTTCTCCTCTGCCGTCCTGGGGCTGCTTTTAGACATTCGCGCTAAACTGAAAACGTATGGTGGCGAAGTTGTGATAAGTGCGATAAACCCGCAGTTGTACAGGGTTTTCAAGATAACGCACCTTGACAGGATTTTCAAATTTTTCCCCGATAAAGCCGATGCTGTAGGGGCGGTAAGCACAGATTGAGTTGTGTTTAATTGGAAAGGCCGAGGCTATGAATGTTGTAGTGCAATTTTCGATTTTTATGGTTAATAAACCCGGAGTGCTGGCCCAGGTGCTCGGCGAGTTTGCGCAGGCTAAAATTAACATCGTAGCAATGACGATGATGGATTCTGTGGAACATGGTGTTATGAGGGTAATTTTCGATGCGCCTGAAAAAGCGAGAAAAGTGCTGTCAAAGCTGAATATGCCCTATAACGAGACGGAGGTTTTGTGCGTGGAGCTGGACAATAGGCCCGGTGCGCTGGCGTCGGTGGCGGAGAAACTGGCCAGGGACCACATAAATATCGCGTATGCCTATTGCACTGCTGGCGCAAAAGGCGGCAGAACGACAGGCGTCTTAAAAGTCGCCGACGTGAAAAAGGCAATGAGACTTTTGGAGCAAGGTCATCAGAAGAACAGCAAATCACAGCCGGTGGTCAGACGCTCACAGATGTCGAGAAGGTAATTGCATATATCCGCGGCACGCCGGGCTGGTGTAATGTGTTTCGGCGCAGCCGGAAAGCAATTGACATAATAGTTGATGTGCAGGTATATTATAGTTGGAAATCACGGGGCCGTAGCTCAACTGGTTAGAGCGTCGGACTGTCGATCCGAAGGTTGAGGGTTCGAGCCCCTTCGGCCTCGTTTGAAACAGAAAAGGTCACCTTTTAGGTGGCCTTTTTTGTTTAATGTACAAAAGGGCTCGAACCCAAAAGGGTGCGGGAAAAGGATTTATTCGGGCCCCTTCGGCCTCGTTTGAAACAAAAAGGCTTACCTCCAAGGTGGCCTTTTTTATTAATTTTAACTTTTTAGTTGCCGCTGGTTTTTGATAGAATCTCTCACGCAAGTTAGAATATTTCTGAGCAGAAAGGAAAAAATGAAAGACCATAAATCAAACTGCCCAAACAAAGCAAAATATCTGGCAGGAAAAAGAATCCTCCCCGAGCCCATTGACAAAGATACGGATGTGATAAAACTCATAGATAATCTCGATGCCTACAATGGCGGCAGATTACGGGCCGCCTGCCACCTGTTGCGGGATAAATACTCTAAAGATGATGTTACCATCGGCTTAAGCATCGCCGGCGCCCTGACCCCCGCAGGCCTGGGGCCTTCTACGATAATTCCACTTATGAACCACGGCTTCGTCGATTGGTTCGTCGCGACAGGCGCTAATATGTATCACGATATCCATTACGCCTTCAACCTGCCGATGTTCCGCGGCAGCCATAATGTCAACGATGCAGACTTGAAAGCAAAAGGCGTAACAAGAATATACGACATTCTCTTCGACTATGAGGACGTCTTAATGGAAACCGACAGGAGATTAAGAGAAATACTCATCAGGCCGGAATTTCAAAAGGAAATGGGAACGCGGGAATTCTATCATCACCTTGGCAAAATACTCAGCGAACTTGAGCAGAAAAATAACCTCGGCCAGGTAAGTATCCTCGCCGCTGCCTATCGCAACGGCATTCCGGTTTTTACGTCCTCCCCCGGCGATTCCACTATCGGTATGAACGTCGCCGGCATCGAGCTTCTCGCCGAAGCCTCCGGCTTGCTGGATAAATTCAAATTGAAAATCAATCCCAGTATCGACGTTAACGATTCGACAGCGATTATCTTAAACGCCAAGAGATACGAAAAAGGTAAAACTGGCGTGATTTTAATCGGCGGCGGCAGTCCCAAAAACTTTATGCTCCAGACCGAGCCCCAAATCCAGGAAGTCCTTATGATTCCTGAAGTCGGGCAGGACTACGATATTAATATAACCGACGCCCGCCCCGACACCGGCGGCCTCTCCGGAGCGCCGCCCTCCGAAGCGGCCAGTTGGGGCAAAATCGACCCCACTAAACTCGAAGAAACCGTCACCGCCTACCTCGATGTCACCTTGGCGTTCCCGATAATGGTCGCATATACAATCCAGTCCGCTAAACCAAAGAAACTAAAAAGACTATACGACCGTGGCGACGAGCTGCGCAGGAAACTAATCGAGTCCTACCTCGAAAACAACAAAGAAGTCGAAAAACTTAAAGGCCTTATCAAAAAACTGTGAACGTGGAAGGTCGCTAAGGCAAAAGTGGTGTAGATGATTAATTTATGCCGTGGAGAGGTGCCAATTGCAATTTCAAGGATTTCAGTACTTTAAGGAAATTCGAAGCAAAATAAAAGACACTCCCTTTCCCAAAGCGTATTTGGGTTTGGCTTCGCCTTTAGGATTTTCCTCAAACAGAAAACGGCTTCTTTATGACCAGCTTTTCTTCAATGACCAAGTAATTATTCCCAATAATATGGCTCGATATTACAAAATGGACTTGCAAGATGTTCAGGATATTCTGGTGCCAGTCGAAACCCATCACATTTTTGGAGAATTAAAATCGGTCAGACTTGTGAATCGATACCTTTGGGAGTCTGATTCAGAGTTACTAAGCCAATTACTCATTTTTTGGTTCGGAGGTCGTGTTGGGAATCTAATGTCAAAGACTTTGTTCGGACCAAGATATTCTCCTTTTGTATTTTATTTGAAGCCTGCTAATAGTAAGGACCTTTTTGATGAGTATATCAAGACGCACCTCTCTTGGGCAAGTTGGATTTCAGAAGACTACCTAATTGCGGCACTTTTAGGTATCAACCCTTGCCTTTTGGGTACTCTTCATGAACAGTTGCAATGCAATTTTTCAGTAGTTTGGTCTTCAGGCAAGACTACGAGCCACAATATTGTTAGCCTAACAAACGTGGCTGAATTTGAGAAAATCAAAAGTATAAGTAGACTTCACAAAGAAAAAGATTATGAAAAATTACCCCTCGATGTTTTGTTATGCGAGAGTAAAGAAAAATCAGTAAACTACGAAGATATACCCCTCGCGGAATATATCAAATTAATCGAAACCAAGGCTGTAAGAAAACTTAGGGAGGAGATGTGGACTCTTTCTAAAAATAAAACGAGAAAGAATTTTAGTGCAGACCTTGAGGGAATAAAGGAGGCCAAAATTGGTTATTTCCGCAATTTTATGAAGACCTATCCGATCTCACTCAATGACCTCGCTGTGCCTGCGGCTATTGATATTCTCGTTTGGTACTTTAAAATATTCGAAATACCAGTAGCTAGCATAGGTACCGCAACGCTCACGATGAGGGACTATCTTACTGAGACTATCAAAAACGGAAAGAAGGTTAGATTGAAAAGTTCCATAGCGAAACTCAAGACAGAATTAGAACGCAGCCTGAATATTTCGAAGGGCTCATAAGCTGGCCGAATATTAGCATAATGGCAGGATAAAATCGACGTATCCAAACTATCTGTCGCCAGTATTCGCAGGTTAAGAGCAATATAAAATTGTCATTGCGAACCCCATGTCTTGCTGTCCCATCAGGGTCAAATTTTAAATCTTAAATTCTCTCCTGCTCCACAATTTTTATTCGCCTACGGCGGGTAAATTTGCCCTGCTTGCCCGCCCCGGCAAGTCGTAGGCAGGGGTCGTTACCGGGGGAGCGTTAAGGCCTTAATGGGGGGGACGTCTTTTTACATCAGGCTTAAAATGCCCGAATATGATGAATTGTTACCATATAGATAAAAATACTTGACAAATCATATACAGAAATGTACTATTATATATGCATTCTGAAGCGAAGGATGGGACACAGAGAGCAGGAAGTCGGAGTGAGGCAGCAATCGGCATACATAGGCATTTCTTTTCGTCTCACTTAATTTGCTGATACATTAAAGTTTTTTAAGGAGAACAGTGATGAAAGCCGTAAATTTGACAAGAGTGAGAGTTTTTATATTTGTCATTTGCCTCGTTGCCGCCGGATTTACATCGAGTGCGGTCGCGATGCCTGTGCCGGTCGATGGATTTACAAGTCCGGATTTGCCGCCTGTTCATCCTAACCCGAATGTCGCTTACCGCAGTGAAGAAGGGGTTATTTATTATCCCTTCGTAGGCATATCTTTATCTGATATCACGCACGGCAGTTTCACGAATATCAGCCGGTCGTATATCGGCGGCGATGAAATAGAATACTTCGATTCAGTTGTAACGGCTGCCGTTGATATTTCCGGGATAGGTAATTTTCCTGCTGTGTTGGCCGGACCGGTAACTGCGCAGGTATATAGCAAGACAAGTGGTCAGACTGGGACGTTCCAAACGGAAATTATCAGTATGACAATGTCAGGCAATGTAGGCGGTGTAAATGTTATGGTTCGTGAAAGTCCAACTTTAAGTTCTTCCGGCCAAACATCCATCGAGATGTCGAGCAGCGGCTGGTATATTGGAAGCTTCTTCGATGTTTATACTGAGCTGTCAATCGATGGCGGACAAACCTGGGTCCCGTCAGAAGAAAGCTGCCGAATGGTTCTTGTGCCGGAACCGGCCACAATTTGCCTTTTGGTTTTTGGCGGCCTGGGAATTCTTGCAAGGAAACGAAGATAGGCTTAAGCAGTTTATAATAGTTGATAAAAAGCCCTGCAAAAAACAGGGCTTTTTTTATTATCTTATTTCTAATCCGGACGGGCATTCGTTTAAATCACAACTTCCTTCCCTCTTGGGGTAGCTTGCGCCACGTGATTAATTCTCCTTCGCGCCTTTATTTCCCAACAATGAAATGTTCATCTAAACTCGTAATAAAGCCCTGCGATGAGAATAAAAATCGTAACTGCGATAAAAACAGGTTTATTTATTAAGAATGTAACGAAAGTATATTCTTGGCTGAGAACAGCCTCTGCTGGATTGTCAGGGTTTACGAAACACCCAGTTTCTTCCCCCTGCAAGTATGGTCCTCTCGGCGTATACGACTGTCCGCGCTTTAGTCTTTCTGTTGTTATTCTTTTCCCCTCCTCACGCGTTATAATTATGTGTCTTCTAAGAATATTGTACCGGTTAGAAGCATACTCTTGTCCATTATATTTGTAGGTATAGTGTATGTTCCAAAAGAGTATATCATCTTGAGTCGAAGGGTCGATGTCTACATATACTGAATCGACAACGCATCTTGTGGGTACCCAATTATTTACTTTTTTTACCTTAACTGCTGTTGATAGTATAGCGTAACAAATCCCGATAATAGAGCCGACTAATAATATCATTGCTATAGCCCGCTTATAGTTAAAATCTTTTCTATTATTGTGTTCCAAGGACGTCTCTCAATTAATAAAATACTCTTTACTAAAATCTGGCTCCTTTTAGTCGTTATCGGTTTCTGTCGATTATCAGGAAGCGGTTATTTTCCCCCAAACTCCCACGACTTTCAACCTCAAAAAATTCGCTTGTGCTGCCTGCGGTTCGGATACTTTTTTTTCTTACTTAGTCCTGCGGCCTCCGGCAACTTGTGCCCTATGTGCACTTCGCAATCCATCTTTATCAAACCCATTTATTCTCAAATCCCACAAAAAAAGCCCCCTGATTGCTTAATCACAACATTAGCATATATGCATATACTAACATACTTTTGGCGAACGACGAGTCACAAGCCACATGACAAATCAATCAAATGCGCAGGGGGATAAAAGTGAAAACTCATTTTATTGAAAATTTTTTTACTCCTTTCCCCACATCGAGTTACGAGAGACCAGCGACAAGCGACGAGCTCATTTTTCGCATCATTCGCGCAAGTCCCTCCAATTACGAGGGGATGTATTCCCCTCGCCCCCGTCGTCTTGCTTCGCTCTTGCGAAGCAGCGGGGGGATAGTTTTGAAAGGAATTACCAATGAGTGGTTACCAGTAACTAATCAATACTTACAATGTGTTTTTTTTTCTCTGTGGCTGAAATTTCGGCACCGGAGATTCTCTATTTATAGGGAAAAAATCAATCAAAAATGATTAATTATGCAAAACGAACCCAATTTTCAAAACGCCAAAAATGGATATAACTATAGTAACAGCAATGACTACGAACAAAAAACTACGAACTATGAACTCTCAAAAACGAACCCAAACAAAGCCAATTTTGCCGCTCCGAATCTCTCGAATAAAATCTTGATTACAAGATAGTTTTTTGTTATTACTCCAACAATTATGAAAAAAGAACTCGTTAAATTGGCTCAAAGACACGGCACGCCGCTGTTTATTATTGACCACGCCAAAATAAGGGCCAACTTCCGTACCTTTAAGAAAAGTCTCCCAAGCGTCCAGGCGTATTACGCCGTAAAGGCAAACTCCAATCAGGAAATAATCGAGACCCTTTTCAAAGAAGGCGCCAGTTTTGATGTCGCCTCCTACAACGAGTTTATGCAGGTCTATAAATATCTAAAGCATTTCCAAAAAAGTGATAAATATTTCTTTATCTGGGACAAAATCATCTTCTCCAACACAATCAAAGACCGGCAGACCCTAAAAAATATCAAAAAATATAAGCCGCTTGTTACCTATGACAACGCCGACGAGGTCAAAAAAATAAAAGAGTACTGTCCTACCGCCGGCCTGGTTTTGCGCCTGAAAGTCCCCGACATCGGCTCGCAGGTGGAACTAAGCTCGAAATTCGGCGCCGAGCTTGGCGAAGCGTTCGATTTGATAAAACTGGTTTTCGATTTGGGCCTTACCGTCGAAGGCTTGAGCTTCCACGTCGGAAGCCAATGCACAAATTTCGATAATTACGCCTCCGCGCTGCGGATAACCTCCGAAATCTTCAACGACTGCCGCAAAAAAGGCTACAACACCAGAATCGTCGATATCGGCGGCGGCTTCCCCGTCCCCTACGATTCGCAGTCTCCGCGCTTCGGGCAGCTCGCCAAAATAATACGTTCAGAATGTAAACGGCTGTTCCCGAAAGATGTAGAGCTTATAGCTGAGCCCGGCCGTTTTATGGTCGCGACAGCCGCATCCCTTATTTCGGAAATCATCGGAAAGGCGCGCAGGGACGGCAAAATCGTCTATCACATCAACGATGGCGTCTATAGCACTTTTTCAGGAGTGGTTTTTGACCACTGGATTCCGAATTTCCGTGCGTTCAAACACGGCAAAAAAGAGGTCTGCACAGTCGTTGGCCCAACCTGCGACAGTTTCGACAAAATCTCAGCCTCGGAACAGTTGCCGGCTAATCTTCAAATCGGCGACTTCTTTTACACCGAAAACATCGGCGCATACAGCATCGCCTCTGCGACCAAATTCAACGGCTTCGACGGCGCAAAAATCATACATATTAATAAATAGATATGTCCCCTCGCTGCTTAGCGTTTAACGAAAGCGATGTCCCAGTCCTTCCAGACCGGCTCGAACCCGTGCGCCCTTATCATCTCGGCCACCTCGGCTGGGCTGCGAGCGTCGTCGATTTCGAATTGCTCGGCCGCATTCCTTGGTTGTGAATACCCGCCCGGGCTGGTCTTGCTGCCCGCACTTACCTTGGTTATTCCTACTTCGATTAAGTGGTCTCTCAACTCAGCTCTTTCGCGCGTTGACAGTACCATCCCGGCATCGGCAAAGCACAGTCGCAGCGCAATTATCATTTGCACGAGATTCTTATCGCTGAGGAAACGAAACTGCGCTCTGTCGACGTTCTTTGCCGGCCGTAGTCTCGGAAACGAAAACGACACCCGCGATTTCCAGTATCGCTTCATAAGATAATGTGCGTGCTCGCCGAGCGCCAGTGTTTCAAGCCGCCAGTCGGATAAACCCAGCAAGGCCCCGATGCCGATTTCTCTCATTCCCGCCTGCGCAATACTGTCCGGTGCTGATAACCGGTAATCATAGTCGGCCTTCGGGCCTGCGGGATGATATTGGCGATATACATCGCGGTCGTATGTCTCCTGATATAACGTTACGCCCTCGATACCCGCAGCGAAAAGCTTCGCGTATTCTTCGGTCGTCATTTGATAGACTTCTATCGAGATGGAGCTGAATTTGCCTCTCAATCTGCCTGCAAGCTCGCAAAGATAATCGACGCTGATGAATTCTCTGTCCTCGCTGCTGACGAGTAATATGTCCCTGAATCCTTCCGAAGCGATAATGTCCGCTTCTTTGACTGCTTGCTCAATCGTTAATCTTCTCCGCTCGTATTTGTTTTCTTTGTTGAAGCCGCAGTATACACAGTTATTTACGCAGTAATTCGATAAATACAGCGGTGCATATAGCCGGACAGTTTTGCCGAATCTTTGCATCGTAAGCTGCCGGGCCATCTGCGCCATCTCTTCAAGATAGCCCTCAGCCGTTGGTGAAATTAGCGCCGCCAGTTTCTCTGGGCTGTAACTGCCGGCAGGGGAGTTCATCGCCCGCTCGATGTCACTATTATTTATTTCGCTTGGATATTTCATCTCTCAAAAAACCCGTCAGCGGGCTCGATGCGCTTGCCTGTTTGCTTGTTGCTGCCGCGCCTGCTTTGTAAGCCGTTCGCCCGGCTTCGACCGCGAGCTTAAAAGCCGCGGCCATTTGTCTCGGCTCAGCTGCTGTTGCGATGGCAGTATTCACCAGCACTGCATCTGCGCCCATCTCCATTGCCTCCGCCGCGTGCGATGGCAGTCCCAGCCCTGCATCAACCACGACGGGGACATTCGCCTGCTCAATTATTATTTCCAAAGCTGAACGGGTCTTAAGGCCCTGGTTTGAGCCGATGGGGCTTGCAAGCGGCATCACCGTTGCGGCCCCAGCGTCCTCGAGTTTCTTCGCCAAAATCGGGTCTGCGTTTATATAAGGCAGAACAATGAATCCATCTTTAACTAAAATCTCCGCCGCCTTCAGTGTCTCCACCGGGTCCGGTAGCAGGTAATACGGGTCAGGCGTGATCTCTAATTTCACCCAGTTAATCCCCGTTGCCGCCCTTGCCAGTTTCGACAGCCGAACAGCTTCTTCGGCGTCCCGCGCGCCGGAGGTGTTCGGAAGCAGCAGATATTTTTTAGTGTCGATTGCACGGAGCATATCGTCGTTTTTGTTTTCTATGTCCACCCTGCGAAGTGCGACGGTAACGATTTCCGCCCCGGACTCCTCCAGTGCTTCAGCCATAATCTCGCACGATGCGAACTTGCCTGTCCCCACAAGCAGCCGCGAGCTGAACTCTTTCCCTGCGATTACTAACTTGTCCATTCAATCATCCTCCCCCGACAAATCGCACTAATTCGATGCTTTGGCCGTTGCGGAGCTTTGTTTCTGAAAACTTCTCGCGTTCGATAATCTTGCCGTCAACTTCAGCCGCTGCTGTTGCTCCCCGGATATTAAGCTGCTTTAACAATTCAGCCACAGTCGAAGGCATCTGCCCCGCTGGGAACTGTTTCTTGACGCCATTTATTTTCAGCGATTCCATTTTTACACACTCGAAACTAAAAAAGCACTCCTGCAAAGGGAGTGCTCTAAATTTTTTGCCTTCCTTCGCAGGTCTTAACCCGAGCAGGTTCTTAGGGTCATCGCCATATCGGCGATTTCTCAGCTTGCCGCGGGTTTTGCCATTGGCACGCTCCCCTGGCTTATTCAAATTTATCTCGCCATCTGTTTGGCGGATTTTACTCGGATATATTATAATACATTGAAATGACTCAGGAAATTAAAAAATTCGTTATTCAGCAGCACTCGACAGCCCAGGGCATTCACTGGGATTTTATGCTCGAATTGGGTGATATCCTGCAAACTTACCGTCTTGATAAAGCTCCTCAGCAACTTATCCAAAGCCCAGCCGTCGCCGTAAAAATCTTCGACCATCCGCTGAAATTCCTTACTTACGAGGGGCCGGTAAACAAAGGTCAGGGCAGCGTCAGCATCGTCGAAACAGGCACTTATGAAACAATGCATCAGTCACACGATCGCCTTGAGCTGGACTTGAAAGGCAAAATCCTCAAAAGCAAATTTACTCTGTCTCACGTCGAAGGCGACGATTGGCAGTTTGGCAAAAGTGATATATAATTGAAACAAAGATTCCAAAAACCAGAGGCCGAAAGTGGCATTAACGGAAGAACAAAGAGAAAGATACAGCCGTCATACAATGTTGGGACAAATCGGTGAAGCTGGGCAGCAGAGATTGCTTTCATCGAAGGTTCTGCTCATCGGCGCCGGTGGTCTCGGCTCACCTGCCGCTGTTTATTTGGCCGCCGCCGGAATCGGCACTATCGGCATCGTCGATTCCGACAAAGTCGAGCTGACAAATCTCCAGAGACAAATAATTCATCACACCTCCGATTTAGGCGTCGAAAAGGTCAAATCCGCCCAGACTAAAATGCGGGCAATCAATCCTGATGTCACCGTTAAGGCTTACCATGAACTAGTAAAGGCCGACAACATTCGGAAAATTGTCCACGAATACGATTTTGTAATCGACGCCACCGATAATTTCCCCGCCAAGTTTCTCATCAACGATGCTTGTTTCTTCGAGAAAAAACCATTTTCGCACGCCGGCGTCCTGAGGTTCGATGGCCAGTTAATGACCGTCCTGCCAGGCGAATCCGCCTGTTACCGCTGCATCTTCCATTCTTTGCCATCTGCGGATATTGCTCGTTCCTGCTCGCGCGCCGGAATTCTTGGTGTTCTGCCAGGCGTTATCGGCACACTACAGGCAACCGAGGCAATCAAATATCTGCTGGGTATCGGCGAGCTTTTGACCGACACGCTGCTGACTTATAATGCCCTGACAGTGGAATTTCGAAAGGTGCGTTTGAAACGTAACCCAGATTGCCCGCTTTGCGGCTCAAATCCCAAAATCACCGAGCTTAAAGATGACAGCCAATAAGTGGAACATCAAATTGCAGAGGTCAAGCCATCTCTCTTGGCAGCCCGAAAAGCAGGCCGACAAACGAATCGCCGTCCTTATGAGCGGCGGCGTCGACAGCAGCACCGCAGCATATCTGCTCAAGCAGCAGGGCTGGGATGTCCTCGGCATCACTATGAAAGTCCCTCTTTCAACTAACGTTGGCAAACGCACTTGTTGTGGTACCGATGCTGCATTTGTCTGTGAACAATTGGCTATCCCCCATTATTTCGTCGATGTTACCGAGGTCTTCGAGGAAATTATAATAAAACCATTTCGTCAGTCTTATACCGGCGGCCAAACCCCTAACCCTTGTGTTGACTGTAACACGTTTCTGAAATTTTCTCTTCTTTGGGATTTTTTGCAGGAAAAGTTCGGCACAATTTTCCTTGCTACTGGGCATTATGCTAAAGTTTATCAAATCGATGACAGATTTTATCTCGGCAAAGCAAAAGACATTGCCAAAGACCAGAGCTATTTTCTCTATGGCATATCTTCACAGCGTCTTCCAAATCTTGTTTTGCCTCTGGGGGAATTTACGAAAGAGCAAGTCCGCGCAATCGCAGCCGACGCCGGCCTGCCCGTCGCCGAAAAATCCGAAAGTATGGAATTGTGTTTCGCCGGAGAAGGTGATTACCGCACAGTCTTAACCGACGCTGCCTTCAACAGGCCCGGGGACATAACTGATATGAAGGGCAACAAAATCGCCGAACATAAAGGAATCGCCAACTTCACGCTCGGCCAGAGAAAAGGCATAGGCTTTGCAGGCGGCATTCCCCTTTACGTCGGAAAAATTGACGCACAGAAAAACACCATCGCTCTTGGCACAAAAGAGCAAGTTAGTTTCCGCTCTGTCATCACGAATCAGTTAAACGTCCTTATTCCCGAAGAGCTCGTTGTCGGTGGACAATTCTTCGGTAAAGTCCGCTCCTATGTCGATTCCCATCCCTGCAGACTCGTTGCAGTAAATAAACAAACGATGACCGTTAAGTTTGACCAGCCCCAGTTTGCTCCCTGTCCTGGCCAGCGACTTGTCCTTTATAACAACCGTGGTTACATTACTGCTGGCGGAACTATAATATAAAATCTGCAATTCTACATTCTAAATCCTACCCATTTTACCTGTCTTAACACCACTCAGAGCGTAGCGTAGATCCACGAGAGCTGCTACTTAGCTGTGAACAGGGGGCCTAAAACACTCATTTTTACCCCCAAAAACCGGAAAAAATCGTCCTAAAATAATTAATTTACTCTTGCAAAACAGCCGAATTTATTGTATGTTTTTTAGGAAAATGTGCCAAAAATGGCAGTTTTTACGGAACACTAACCGCCTTTTGCGCATCTTAATAACGGCAATTAAGCCCAATAGAAAGAAAGGAATAATTTATGGATAAGAAAAAAGGTTTTACATTAATTGAGCTTTTGGTGGTGATAGCCATTATAGCGTTGTTGATGTCGATATTGATGCCGGCACTGTCAAAGGTCAGAAAGCAGGCAATGTCGGTTTCCTGTCTGGCCAGGCTAAAACAATGGGGCGTTATATTTTCAATGTATGCAGGCGGGAACGACGGCTATTTAAACCAAAGAGAGGTCGGTAGCCATTATGAAAAGTTGTGGCACCTGGTTTACAAGCCAATGTACAAAGACCCTATGATGCGCTACTGCCCGACTGCTATAAACAATAAGTTGAAGACAGGTCCCTTTGCAACATGGTGGGCTGATGAACTGGGTTCTTGGGATCCGGAGGAATTTCCAGTTCCAGGGGAAGGTGATAATCAGGTCGATGATCCAGCTACCGGCGTCTATCAAGCTCCTACCGGTAGTTACGGTATGAATCGCTACATTGAGGATATGAGAGGCGGCGACGTGTCTTTCGATGCGGCTTACTGGAGAAAAATTGATGTAAGAGGCGGAGATAAGGCCCCTGTTATGTTGGATTGTTTATATATATATTATTGGTCAAATTCTGACGCTTCACCACCTGCGTATAATGGCGACTATACTACCCCTGAAATGCACTGGATAACCATCGACAGGCATATGGGGTATAACAACGTTGTTTTTCTGGACTCCTCCGCACGCAAGGTTGGGCTTAAGGAGTTGTATACACTGAATCACACTAAGCCGATTAATGGAGGATTCGACATATGCGGCCCGTGGACTATATGTGGATTTTCCAACAAATCGGCGTGTAAAAACGCCTGGGATGATGCAGCAGAGTGGATGGTCAAAATGCCGGTGTATTGATACAAAAACCGTTGCACAAAAAAAGGCCGGGAAATTAAACCCGGCCTTTTTTATTGGTTTATGGCTAAGGGCAAATCAACTTCTAAGGAAATTACTGATTTGCCTTTATGGTTTTTTAAACTGTACCTTTCAAAAGTTTCGCAGGATTAAGATTTTTCGCTTCGATATCTTTGAAGTAGTTGACTGTGCCGACTTTGAGTTCGACAGTTGCCCCATCGTCACAGACAATAATGCCCTTGGGGTGTAATTGGAGAGCGCTGACCGTCCACATATGGTTGACGCCTTCTTCCACTACCTTTTGCAGTGCCCTGGCCTTGTTATGGCCGCTGATAATAATCAGCACCTCACGGGCGTCCATAACCGTTTTGACCCCTACCGTTAACGCGGTTTTGGGAACTTTGTTGATGTCGTTGTCGAAAAACCTCGAATTGGCTATGATGGTGTCTTTTGTAAGTGTTTTTTCTCTGGTTGGGGACGATAACGAAGAGCCGGGTTCGTTAAATGCAACGTGGCCGTCAGGGCCTATGCCCCCGATAAACAGATCGATGCCGCCAAAAGCTGCTATCTTCTTTTCATAATTCTTACACTCGGCCTGCAGGTCTTTGGCATTACCATTGAGGATATTAACGTTTTGTTTCTGAATATCCACGTGGCTGAAGAAATTGTTCCACATAAACGAGTGGTAGCTTTCGGGATGCTCCTCCGGCAATTTGACATATTCATCCATATTGAAAGTAACGACGTTTTTGAACGAAACTTTTCCTTTTTTGTTGAGTTTTACCAGTTCTCTGTACATTCCCAGAGGCGATGAGCCGGTAGGAAGGCCTAATACAAAAGGCTTTTTAGTGCTTGGCTTAAATTCGTTAATCCTTTTGGCAACATAATTGGCAGTCCATTTAGATGCTCCATCGTAATCAGGCTGAATGATAATTCTCATACACGGCTCCTTATTCGAATGTGATTAAAATTAACTCAGTTTTTCCATTCGGCTGATAAGCTCATCACCGAGCTTTGTTTTTTCTGCTATATGTTTTTCAATTTCAGAGACGAAACTGTCTTTTTCAAACACGCCCCTGACACGTGCGAAATCGCCGCGTTTTGTTTGTTCGTCGCCATCGAGGCCGTATCCGGTTTGAGCGGTGTCGGTAAATTCTTTTTTTGCATCAGCGTAAAGTTTGTGGTCAAGTCCCACCACGGCTTCTTTCCATTTCGTTGTCAGTTCAATAATATCGGCTGCTGTTATTTTATCGATGTTTTTACCAAGTCGCTGCTGCAGCACACCTGTCGCCCAGGCCCATTCATACTTGGGATAATCTTCGTGTATCGACCGGAAAACCTCTGTTACCTGCTCCAGTGTGCTGATACTGTCGTTTTCAATGTCGTTGAGCATTTTTTCAATGCATTCTTCAGGCGCAAACAGCCCGGCTAAATCCAGCCATTTGCCAGTTCCTGTGCCGGTTTCCGGCGACAGAGCAGCTTGAAGGTCTCCGATGTTATTAAGCTGCTTGCCTTCCAGTCGTTTAATCAGGCAGTTGCCCAGGAACTTGTCGATACCAATCTGGTACAATTTAATACCGCTATCCAGCGACGAGCTTTTAATCTTGCAGCTGTGATAGGTGAAGTAATCGCTGGTCGTGCCGGAGGTCGATTTAAGATTTGTGAGCAGTTTGCAACCGTTGAGCATTTTTTGAATTGTATATGGGCTTAAAAGCTTGAAATTTATGTAATCGAGCTTCTTGGGGTCTTTTCGTTTGTCTCGTTTTGGCCATTTTCGAGCGTCTCGGACGGTCCCTACGCTTCGTAAATTCACACCGGGGACAAGAATACTTTCATCTTCGTGCTCAATAAGGTATGAGAAAGGCAGGTCCGAGGTATCAGAATTTCTGTAGTGTCTGCCCATTACAACGGTAAAAGCCCCGACCTTTGCCGGCCAGAGCATATATGAGTCGCTGGCTGTCTTGGAGCCGCGTTCGACAATACCCTGGTGGACCGGCCCGAGTTTGTACATATGATTGCTTTGATTTGTTCCGCTGCCGGCGTTCAGGAAAGAAAACAACCCCGCAATCAGCAGTGTCGATTTATGATGTGTAACAGTATATGGCCCGGCAAATATGGAGCAGGCCTCGCCGTGAAAACCGCCGCAATTGGCGAAGAACACCGAGTTTTCCGCTGAATATTGTTTGGCCAGTTCCGTGCTCTGCCCTACGAAGCATTTAGAAATGATAGCGCCGTCACTGATCTTCGAACCGGAGCAGACGATGAAATCCTCTGCGAAAACACCGGGGCCAATATAGACAGGGGCTTCCGGGCAGCTATTGATTGAGCCGTTTTCCAGCCTGCTTGCGCCCTCGATTACAGTCACAGTACCCACTTTGACATTTTTGATAATTCTGCAGTTGATAATATTAGCGCCTTTTGCCAACAGGCCCATAGATGAAGTTACAGATTTGGTATAGCCGGCAATCATTTTCCGCAGATTTTCAATTACTTTCGGCCTGTGCCTGTAAAAAGCTATCACATAAGCGGTATGAGCAGACAAATGGTCGTAAATCGGTATCTCCCTGCCGCCGGCCTCATTGACAACGGCAACTTCGGTTCCGTTACCGAATGAGCTCTCCTGCTCAACTTCCAGCAAATCAACATTGTCAATGACTACATTGTCCTCGATTATGTAATTGGCTATGTAAGTGTTAATGTTGTTAATATAAACATTGTTTCCGATTTTGCAGTTGTGGATTGCTGCCTGATTAATACCTGCCGGCTTCTTCATTCCGCCGTGAAAGGTTATTGTTTCCTTAAGCTCGCCTATTTCAACCTTGCCGGAAAAATGTGTGAATCTTACTCTTGCAGGGTCGAAGCTTTGTGCAACTTTAATACTTGCCCAATCCGAGCAAGTGCATCCTTGCTCTTGCAGCTGAGTAATTTCGGTTTTAGATAGTGCGCGGTATTCCGATGCCATATTGCACTCCTTTTAACTCAAGCAACTGTTGTTCGAAGTTTACCCTTTTTTGATGAACAAGTCAATGAATTAACTTCGTTGCGGGAGATTGGTTCTGTGGAGTTTCCTGCTATGGGCTGGATATAATTTTCAAAAGCTCTTTATGAATCGTGTTGACATACTCGTCTAACCTGTCAGAGACTGTTTTACTGAGTTCGCAGCCGGGTTTGACGGATTGAGGTTCGATACCGAAGATTATTATCTCGGCAGGACATTGGCCGAGCTTATCTGCCATATTAATTATTTTAATAAGGTCAACTTCGTGGAGCGACTGGTGTGATAGTGCCTTAATGCTTTTAATCTCCTGGGGGGTAAATTTTTTTATGTCCCCCGGCTCTTTCCCCATTTTTGCACAATCGATAAAAAATGCTTTATCTCTTTCGTCGATGAGATGCAGGATAGACATTCCCCCTGTCCCTGCGTCTACGAAATTAATCTGAGGAAAGCTATCGGCGAAATCCAAAAGCTTTTGCACAACCCGCACACCTACGCCCTCGTCCGACATGAGCGTATTACCCAGTCCGATTACAATCACAGCTTTTTTCATTTGCGGCTTATTTGACAAATTCCACATTCAGCATGTGAGTTGAGCAGGAAATACACGGGTCATAAGAGCGAACAAGCATTTCGAGCTTCAGTCTGACGGAGTCCTCGCTCTCGTTAATTATTTCAGGCACAAGCTTTTCGAAGTCCTTTTGTATATTAGCGTGGTTCTGGTTGGTCGGGATGCAAATATCGGCAGCGATACAATTGCCCTTTTTGTCGAATTCGTATTCATGGAACAAGATGCCGCGCGGCGCCTCGACACAGCCGGCGCCTTTTCCGGCTTTCGGCGAACTGGTAACCTTTTCAGCTTTGAGTCCTTTTGTAAGCAGCTCGTCTATCATCGTGATACTTGTCTCAACAATATGAAAGCACTCAACAAGCTGTGCGACCGTGTTCATAAATGGGTTGCAGCAGCCCTTTTTCAGGTCGAACATCTTTGCCGCCTCTTTGCCCATCGGCGAAAGAAGCTCGCTGTTGTTATTAAAGCGGGCCAGCGCTCCCACGGCGTAAGAATCCCGGTGCCACTTCGCCCACTTGGCGGTTGATTGTTCAACAATATACTCATTTGCAACATTGTGCCATTTCTCTATCGGAACGACCTTGCCGCCGTTGTCGTCGGACGTGATGCCGCCGTGATAGAACGTGTATGTCGGCGGATTGGTTTGCTTAAGCGATACGTATTCTGTCTGGCGCTCGAATTTTGGTATATTCCCTGCAACGCTCAAAACCACATCTGCTATCACTTTCAGGTCGGGTATTGTGTCTTTCAGCGTCTTCTGTAACTGCCGCAGTTGTTTCTCGGCCGGTGTTCGTGTAAGCCCTCCTGGTATGAGTGTAACAGGGTGCGTCGTTCTGCCTGCGAGCAGGTCGGACCATTCATTAGCGACTCTGTGGGCTCTTACTATAGTCTTGACTACATCTATCGCTCTGGAAACCAGCGGCACCACGGAAGGCGCACCGAAGAAATCAGGTGCTGCGAGATATCCGATATGGAGTGTATGACTCTGCAGTTGCTCTGAATAATGCATTAATATGCGAAGCTTGTCGGCTTGCTCCGAGACCTTCAAGCCGAGCGCGCTTTCGACCGCTTTTGTCGCGGCCAGCGAGTGTGTAATCGAGCAAATACCGCATATCCGGGAAACTATTGTTTGAATATCCTCATAGCTTTGGCCTCTGACCATTGCTTCAAAGAACCGCGGGGCTTCGGGCACCTGCCACTGCAGCTTTTCAATCCTGCCGTTGGTTACATTTACGACAATGTTCCCGTGCCCCTCGACGCGTGTTATATGATGAACGTTTATGTTCATATCGTTATGCATTTGTAGGCCCCTGAGTACTTCCAAAAAGAACCATTTTGCTCTTCAAAACATCCAAAGTTAAGCCGTATTTTTCGATGACGTCTTTTGCCGCATTCACATTCGGATTGTCAACATACCCGCGGCAGCCGAAACACCTGAAACCGGACGATGGGCATCTCGCCCCGCAGCCGGCCCTTATAATCGGCCCAAGACAGACTTGCTCGTATTCCCACAGGCAGGGATTGCCCTTGGCCTTACATTCGACGCAAACGGGGTAATCCGGTATCTCCGGTCGCTTGCCCATAAGCAGGCAGCGGATTATATAAGTGAATTCTTTTCTGTCTATTGGACAGCCGTGGATTTTGTAATCAACCTTTACGACTTCGTCCACGGCCTTTGTTGGTGTGGTGTCAAGATGAGGCATATCTGCTGCTTTGCCGTATACGCAGCGTTTGACATCCTGCATCTCGAAGTTATTCTTGAGCTTGTTTACCCCGCCGATTGTAGCACAGGCGCCGAGAGCAATTAGTATCTTCGCTCTCGTCCTTATAATCTCAAGACGTTTTTCATCTTCTGGCCTTGTAATTGAACCTTCAATAATGGCTATGTCGTACTCCGTGCTTTGTTCACTGAGGGCCTCGCGCCACTCGACCACGTCAACTGCGCCTATAAGGTCGAGCAGCTCTTCTTCGAGATTGACAATCTGCAATTGGCAGCCCTCGCAGCAGGCGAAATCGAAGATGGCAACTCTTGGTTTACCCATAATTATATTGCCTCCGGCATAGCAGCCAAATCTGAATACCTAAACACGGGTCCATCCATACAAGCGTAAACGTGGTTAATTTGACAGTGACCGCACTTTCCGACACCGCATTTCATTTTACGCTCAAGGTTCAGATATATATCTTCATGCTGCAAATTGTATTCCTGAAGCGCCATCAGTACGAACTTGTACATAATCGGCGGCCCGCAAATCGTAACTACGGCTGATTTAAGCTTGGACTCTATTTTGGGAATCAGCGTCGTGACAACGCCCACATTGCCTTTCCAGCAGTCATCACCCTGGTCAACCGTCTCCAGAAACTGAACATCGCTTCTTTTACTCCACGACTGCAGCTCATCGGTAAGAAATCGCTGTGACTGACATTTGGTCCCCAAAAGTATCGTTACATCTCCGTAATCGTCACGGTTGTCCAGTACATAGTTTATAAATGAGCGTTGAGGCACGAGGCCTATTCCGCCGCAAATAAAGACGATACCCCTGCCTTTTGATTCTTCTACTGGATAAACGCCTTTGCCGAAAGGCCCGCGAATGCCGATTTTATTGCCGGTCTTGAGCTTGTGAATGGCGTTGGTAACGTTGCCGACTTTGCGGACAACAAGTTCGAAATAGCCCTTTTGGGTCGGCGATGAAGAAATTGTAATCGGTGCTTCACCCACCCCGGCCAGTGATACCTCGACAAACTGTCCCGGAACATAATCCAACTGCTCGCCATCCATCGCAAGCTGCAGGTAAAGCTCGGTCTCATTCAATAAATCGGCTTGCTTAACAGCAGCCAATCTAGGCAGATAAATGTCTTTCTCAATTGTGCTTTGCTTAACCATCAGAAAGCTCCTATCTCAACCCCAAGTCGTCAAAGAGTCTATTATAGACATTGACGGGATTTGCAATATCGGGCAGACACGCGTGCACGCATCGTCCGCAGCCAACGCACGCTGGGATTTTACTGCTTATCTTCTCCGGCACGTATTTGCCTTTTCGGTAAAGCCGGTGTCTGAAGCGGTCTGCACGTTTTTTTCTAAACTCATGTTCGCCTGCTACCTTGGTAAAACCATCGAGCAGACAGCCGTCCCACGCTCGCTGCCTCTTCCCTTTTACGAAGTCCCAGTTCACGTCATCCTGAACGTTAAAACAGTAACAGGTTGGACATACCTGGTTGCACGAGCCGCAGCTGAAACACGTCTTTGCCTTTTCTTCCCATACCGGATGGCTGTATGCTCTTTCAAGCAGCTTGTGAAGATATGAATAGTCACAGTTCAGTTTGTGCTTGTTGAGCCGGTTCTGGTTTTCATTCCAGACTTTTTGTCTTTTTTCGAGGTCTTCTGCTGTGGCATCAGCTGTGCCTTTTGCCTTTGCCAGTAGTTTGTCGCCTTTAGGCGAGCCGCTTTCCATCAAATATGAATCGCCGATGTCCGTAAGCAGTACGTCGAATCCGCTCTTGACCGTGGCTGTACCCATCGACGCGGCAAAAACATCTCGCGAAGGCGTTACGACGTCACAGGCGATTATCGTGGCGTTGTTACGTCTTTTCATATAGTGGCTGTCGCAGTTGTCCTGTTCGAAAATCAGGTCCATCTGGTTTAACGCCTCTAAATCATAAGGATGGATGCCCAAGAGGATAAATTCAGTGCTGTCTGATACCGACTGATAGCTGCCGCCGACCTCGTATGTAAGAAGCGTTTCAACCGGCGGCAGGAAATACTTTCTGTTGGGAGGCCGAAGGGTCACATCATAATCCAGCCGAAGCTGGTTAGCTGATTCAAGCTGCTCGAATTCAAAACGGTCGCCTTTGGCCTGGGCGCCTATCACTTTTTGCTTGCTGATAAGCTCATCAACGAAGCTTGTAAAAGCGCTCTTGGAGATTTTCTTAACATTCATTTTCGACCTCAGTTAAAATGTCTGAGAGCAATTTTAGCAGGATTTTTTCTGTTCAGACATCGGTTGTTTACCGCCCGTGTTCGCTGCATTCGATACTTAGGTTTACGTCAACAGGTTAAAACGAAACAGTTTATAAATTTTTGCTGTATCTGTCAAGAAGATTCAGCCTTGTTTAAATGAATTTGACAATCTTGTTGCAGGTGCTTTATAATGCCTGCATTGCTGTTTCGCGGGCGTAATTCAGTGGTAGAATGTCAGCTTCCCAAGCTGGACGTCGGCGGTTCGAATCCGCTCGCCCGCTTTTCCTTTTGTCACAGGCAGTTGCGGCAAATATCACCTTGATTCTTTTCCTCTCTTTCGCTGCTGTACCGCAATATATAGTGGTGTGCCTTCTTTTCTATGTTGTAACTTACGGCAATTTCATATAAGATGTTGCAGCAATACAGCAGTTATAAAATATGGATATGTTTGTAAAAAAGGAGAAATCCAATGACACCTAAAGAGTTTTTTGAATTCGCAAAGAAGAACAATGCGAAGATGGCGGACCTGAAATTCGTCGACCTTCTTGGCACTTGGCAGCACTGCACGTTCCCCGTTGAATTTCTGGACGAAAAGGTCTTGAAGGAGGGTC
>JAQTLP010000014.1 GCA_028714855.1 Phycisphaerae bacterium
AAGCCGTTGCCCCATTGGGTCAGAACACTATTTAGGGTCAGACTTTGGGTCCGAGGAAAAATGATTCTTTACCATTTATGGAGACTTGACCATGTCGCCAAAACCGCTTAGATGCAAAAAGTTGGAAACGCGGGGGGTATATACAACCTGCAAAAAATGGCCTCTCCAGCCATATAGGAGGAGGGGTGAGTGTAACTGGAGAGGCGTAAACACAGTGTTCAATTAGAAGGCGTTTCTGAGAAGGCAAAGTGATACGGTTTTTTCGAGAAATTTATAAATTTTTTTGGGATTCTCAATAGCGGGCTTTCGGAATGAGAAGAGTAACTCCCACCACGCCGGGTGGGGGCTATATATAAACGCCCAGACGGGGGGCATTGAAGGGGAATTTGCTTGATTTTTGGCGGGGAAAAGGCTTACAATGGGGTTTTTAAAGGCTTTTAATCTTAAAGGAGGGCAGGGGGCGTGACGAGTATAGAAGAGAGTTTTTAAGTCTATCTGCTCGTTCGATATGGGATTTCAACATTTTTTGAAGGTGATAGTAAGATGATTAAGCAATCGGTTCTTATATTGTTAGCGGTGTCAGTTTTGTTCGCAGTTTTACCTGTGGCCGCTGATGAAACTATCATCAAGAATGATTCCATAGCAGATACCAACCTGGCTGTCGTTGTCGGGGATTTTTACGCCGGCGAGCAGGCGGGGGTACGCCTTACCTCGCCTATTGACGGTATCATCGTAGGAGTCCAGATTCTGTGGAAGGGCGATGTCCCCGGCGATTCGCCGCAAAAGGGAAGCGCCATATACATTTATGCCGAAGGCGCTTTTCCGACGCCGGGAGCAGAGCTTGCGACAATAGACACTCCACTTCTGGTTGCGGACGGATGGAACGAATTCAGATACCTCGACCCTGACGAGACGGTCGCTTTAAGTATTCCGGTTGTCAGCGGCCAGAGCTTTTATGTAACGCTTGAATTTGCCAATGACACTGATGTTGGCTCCGGCAAGGCAAGCGTGGTGAGGGACACAGACGGCTGTCAGGCCGGCCGTAATGTTTTATATGCAATTCCGGGCGGCTGGTTCAACTTATGCCTGTTAGGAGTTCCCGGCGACCTAGTGATACGGGCGGTCGTCGAATCCGGGTCGGTATGCCCTGAGAAATTGGCCGGCGATATTAACGGCGACTGCTATGTGGATATGCTTGACCTCGCGGTGCTGGCGAATGACTGGCTGAAATGCAATAATCTGATGGACGAGGATTGTTCTTAGAAAAACAGTTCTTCGTTGCAGTTGGGTGGACAAAAGCGGTGTTTTTGGGGCGGAAAATGGGATATTCAGAAAAATTCAAGAAAGAAAAAGAGGATGGTCGATTTAGGTAAAGTGAAGGTCAATCCGCTTGTGGCGGACAAAAAACAAGTGGCTCTTTGTAAGCCTTAGGGCTGTAAATTGGCTGAACTTTGTATTGCCCACTTTCGATAACACGAACAAGGCAGAGCGAAATGAGGGCATAAGAAGAGAGAGCTGAAAGAATGAAGAAAAGAGCCACATAAACTAAGGGAGAGTTTACAAAGCTCTCCCTTGTTTTTTTGCCATGTCAATTTTCCTATTTTTCCCAGATAAAGGACTTGCTAAAGAGGAATATTTAGCTGAAGATAAACGCAATGAAACTTGGATTCCTGCTTTCGCAGGAATGACAGATACGAGAGAATTAAAGATGATGGAAGTACCACCAATTTTGCTGTCAGTGATTATCTGCGAGAGGGTGATTTTCGATAAATTCACCGGCATGCCGAGCATTATAAATATTATCCAGAATATCAATGCGCCAAAGTATCCGATACGGTATCCTTCGCTTGTGTTTTTCTGTGAATTGACAAACGGGCACGGGAGGACGAAAACAACGATTAGACTGGTTGATGAACAGGGGCCAGGGGGGCAGGAAGATAAAGTTATATTCGAGCAGAAGGGGGAGGGGGAGTTTAAGGACGTTAAGCAGGTCGTCAGTTTAGCACTGAATCTGCAGGGGGTGATGCTGCCTCACGAAGGCGAATATCGTTTTCAATTGTTCGCGGATGACTGTCTTCTCGGAGAGAGACGGATTATCTGCAGGAAGATTGCGCCGCCATCAAAAGGCGGGGAAACGGCCGAGTAAAAACTGAAGGAAATATGATTAAGATCGGCAGAGGGATTTTTATTTCGGAGGACGAATTTGTTTTCAAGTTTTCTCGCGGAGGCGGGCCGGGAGGGCAGAACGTCAATAAAGTCAATACGCGGGTCATGGTGTTTTTCGACGCTGCAAATTCGCGGAGTTTTTCCGATGAGCAGAAAGGACAGATACTCAGAAGGCTTGCAAACAGGGCAGATAAAAGCGGTGTGATAAGGGTTGTTTCGCAACAGTATCGGACACAAAAGGCAAACAGGGAGGCGGCGGTTGAGCGGTTAGTGGAGCTGTTGAAGGGGGCACTAAAAAAGAAGAAGGTACGGAAGAAGACGAGGGTGCCTGAGAGAGCCAGGAGAGAGCGATTAGAAAAAAAGAAACGACGCGGTTTTTTGAAGAGACAGAGGGCAGAGAGGAATTTTGAGCAGTAGAGGGGTCAAATCAATTCGATATTGAGAGGCTTTTCAGAAGGGGGAGAGTCGGAGGCGACTAATTTTTGGCCGAGGGCGAACGCTTCTTTCATTGCGGAAGGATGTTCTTTGATTTGGCCTGGGTCTTCCACCTTATTTACAAACAAGTTTGCGGCGTAATTTACATCGAGGACGTCGAAGAAGTATTTCATAGTGAGGCGGATGCAGTCGAACATTTTTTTGCTTTTCGAGCCGCCTACGGCGATGACCATAGCACGTCTGTCACGGCCGGTGGTGATGAGGGGCTTTTTCAAGACATATTTGTGAGCCCAAAGGCACTGGCAGCGGTCGATGAGGGCTTTTGCCTGAGCGCAGACGGCCATAAAGAATATGGGCATTGCGAAAATGATGCGGTCTGCGTCGAGCATTTTTGCGGAGACGACGTGATAATCGTCTTTAACGACACAGGTACCTGTTTTGTAACAACAGTTGCACTCGACGCAGGGGGCGATTTTGTAATCCGCCAAGCGGAGATATTCGGTTTGTGCGCCGGCGGATTCTGCGCCGGCTAAAGCCTGGCGGAGAAGCAGGTCGCTATTGCCATTAAGCCGAGGACTTGCCGAGATTCCGATTACTTTCAAAGCCATATCGGCAGTTAAGCTATCAGTATTTGGCGCGAAAAGCAACAGGGAGGAATGTTAAAGGAGTGATTTATTTTGTATTTGTTTTTTGACTATCCTCGATGGACAGAAGATAAGTTTGTAATTCAGCAACAGCATTTTCATCATTGGCATCTGAAAAGGAAGTGATTGCTTTTTGAAGGACCGCAACTGCTTCATCATATTGCTGCTGCTGCGCAAGAGCATCCGCAAGCATTAAATGGTTCTGTAGTTCGAGAGGATTTAAATTTATGGTCTGCTGAAGATATTCCGATGCTTCGCCGAATCGGCCGACTTCCATCAGCGCATTGGCCAAATCTTTGACTATCTCAATTGAGGAGGGTTTTTCAGTCAAATCTTCGCGATAGCCCTCAATTGCTTTATTTAGATATTCGGAGGCCTCTTCGTTTCTGCCTAATTGTTTTGATGCCAACCCTACATTGTAGTAAATATTCGCCATGCCCGACTTTACTTTGGTTTTTTCATTGTATTCGATGGCACTTTTGGCAGCGTCGATGGCCTGCTGCCATTTACCCTGTGAGGCCAGAATCTGCCCCATATTATTGTAGGCAATGGCAGCCATTGTCGGGTCGACCTGAATAACATTTTTATACATTGCCAGGCTTTCATCCGGTTTGCCCCGGCTTTCAAGTTTCATTGCCTGCTCGATGTATTTGTTTGACAGATAGTTGACGGCACCCTGACGAACTACCGGCGTCAGCATATTTTCCACCGGCGCATAATCATCTGTTATTACAATACCGTGTCCTTTTTCTACGAGAGCTTTTATTTCAACATCATTCGGTATCCATAAATTCATACCTGTTGTTGATTTCTCCAAGCCCAGGTTTTCGAGATTGATTTTTTGCCTGGCAGCAATAACCACAGTATTGCGCGGACCCGGACGCGACAAATATTCAGCAATAACATAAACATCAGGAAATGTTTGCCGCAGAGTTTTGACAATGCTTCCCAGGAACCGTCCGCTGTCATAGGTATCTATCAGGTTTAATATATATATGCCGTCGTCAGTCAGTATTTGAGCGATTTTGTCGTTAAACTCTTTGGTTGTGAGCTGATAGGGGACCGAATAGTCATTGATGGCATCTTCGTAAATGAAATCGTATCGAGATATTTGGTCGCCGGCTCGTTTTTTATGGAGTAACTCGTCAACATAATTGCGAGCATCCATTGGAAATGTGCTGATAGAAGTATTTTTGTCCAGGCCGAAAGCCATGACGGCTGCTTTGGTTACTCTTGGGTCGATTTCAGCGACATCAATGCGACTTCCCGGCCAGACTTTCTCGATATATCGAGGAAAGACGTACCCTCCTCCTCCGATTACCAAAGCTGAAATTTCATTTTTGTCACGAGTCAACAGATGTGTTACCGCAGCATAAATACGCCCATAGGAGGATTGTAAATCGAGTATGTCGTCCATTACGATTCGGCTGTGCATTAGTTTGTCCAGCATAAATGCACGTTTATCTGCCGTTTCCGGAATGCGAGTTACGGCGATATAGGAGTATTGGCTTTCGTCTTCATAAAGAAGTTTGGGGTCCAGTTTTTCTCTCAATGCGAGAGATGAGCCGACGTTCTCCGCCCATCCGACAGGCGCCATTCCCATAGTCATCAAAGCAATGAATATTGCCGCCCAGATATATAGCGTCCAGAGTCTCGGCTGATACAGGATAGCCATCAGCAGCAAGGCAGCGGCGACCGTCCAGATGATAGCAATAGTCCCCATCACGGCAATAAGGTAGAAGCCGGCAAGGAATGTCCCCGCGATACTGCCCGCGGCGCCGAAGGCGTATATGTCTCCGATGGTCCTTCCGGTAGGCAGTCCCCTGTCGAGGGCCATTTTCGCAACTACCGGACTTATCGTTCCAAGCAATGTTGACGGGAGCATAAAGACCAGGAATACATGCGTAAATGCATGTGCCGGCCAGCTTAACTTCCACAGCCATAGCCAGTCGCCGATGAGATTGTTCAAGATGATGGTTACCACGCAGGCAACGGAGGAGATGCCCAGAAGCACAGCCAATGCCTTTCTTGCGGGGAAACGGTCTGCGATACGGCCTCCCAGATAATTGCCTACGGTAATGCCTGCCAGGACTACGCCGATTACCGAGGTCCACGTATATAGGGATGAGCCGAGATACCTGGCTATGAGCCGGCCGGCGACAAGCTCCAGCACCATTATACAGGCGCTCGAGAAGAAGACGGTGGCGGCCGGGATGAGAATTGAGAGAAAACCTTTGTTTTTGCTCATTATTGTCCTTCCATAACTTATTCTATATTGATTGAAAGTATAATAAAGCATTTTACCACTAACAAGCGGTTTTTAACTCTACAGTTAATTGCAAATAACGATTGGTTGCGGTAAAAATGGGGAAAACGAGTGATTTTAGGGTTCTTATGTCTTTCCGGCCATATTAACACTTGGGGGCAAACTTTTATAACTGAAAGTCAAAAAATTTTTTGTTTTTTTCAAAATTATCCTTGGCGCATAGTTAGACCAACATATAATGCATGTCTAATTTGGCGTTAGATATCTCCTGACGTCACGGCTTTGAATTTCAAGGCCGTTGCCCTTGCCCTTTGCTGAGGCAAGGGCCTGAAAGGCAGTGAATTACTGCCTATACGTATTAACGGCCCACAACACGCTTGAGCTGTGTGTTCTGTGGTGTCCATATATTCCGTTGTGTTGTAATGGAACGGAGCGGTCGTAACGTACGACCCCAAAATCTGAGTCCTTAATTTACGAAAGGAGATATCTATATGGATAAACGGCAAATTCAGTTGGTCAGGGATATTTGCCATGAGGTAGATTGGTTGGTAACCCAAGACCAAGGGACTGCAGAATTGGATGTTTTGGAAAGGTACCGCCTTAAAATGAACGATCTGTTGTGGAAAAGAAAGTACCGGGAAGCTGAGGATATGGCGTATGCCATTCTTTTAAAGCGCGCCGGTCATGACGCAGATCGTTATCTTTCAGAATAAGGTTGGGACCAAAGAACTTCCAAAGCTCCGACTTTAATCGGGAAACAACCCGTGAATATAGGAAAAGATGAAGGAGGTAAGCAGTGAATATAGGTAAGGGCATAAAATTCGTTCGGATAGCTTCAGGACTTCGGCAAGGAGAAATGGCAGAGCGTCTTGGTATTAGCCAAAACTATCTATCTCTTTTGGAAAACAATAAAGCTGAACCGAGCATTGCGCTGTTGAAAAAAATATCGAAAAATTTTGGCGTTCCAGCAGGTTTCTTGTTCTGGGAAGATGCGATGCCATCTGAGGGGGAAAAGCCCGAAGTTACTGAAAAGTACGAACGTATCAGGAGCCTTGTACATGAACTGCAACAATTGCGCATCTCTCACCAGTTGCAATCAGCAACTGAATAAGGATGTAAAGTTAGACAAAACACTTCGTATCAGATCTGTTAAACATCTAGCCTCAATTCTTGGAATTTCGACTGATACGTTGTTAAGACTAAAAGAGAATTCTGATAGATACTATCGTGAATTTAACTTAGACGTAAAGGGTAAAAATCGCTTATTGGTTGAAGCAATCGGGCTGTTAAAAACTATACAACGTAGAATTCTTGACGATTTACTTTTAAGAATTCGTCCATTTGAAGGTTCCTTTGGGTTGGCGACAGGCAGAACCATTAAAGATAATGCAAAGGTACATGCTAAGTCTAAGTACATCGTAAAACTTGACATAAAAGACTTTTATCCAAGCATCCATCGAAAAAAAATTTACGAATTTTTCACAAAACAACAAAAATGCAGCCCGGATGTTACACATATACTAACTGCCCTGACGACCCGTAAACATTCGCTTCCTTTAGGGACATCTACGAGTCCGATGCTTGCTGACCAAATAGTAAGGCCTATCGACATGAGAATTAACGGTATTGCAAATAAGGCTGAATTGAAATACACACGCTATATTGATGATATCACCTTATCTGGAAATTTCCCCCTGGAGCGAATGTCCAAAACAGTTATGAAACTGTTAAAACAGTCGGGTTTTAGGACAAAGAAAGACAAGCTTATATATTACAAGCCATTTGAGATTGGACAAGAAAGAGTTATCACTGGTGTACGAGTTACTGATGGGCAAATTTCGGCACCATTGGATTATGTTAAAGCATTAGAAATTGAACTGAAAGCAGCTATTTATCAAAGTAAAAGAGAAACCCCCACAGGAGAGTTTCAGACATGTGAGCATTACCGGGGTAAAATAACTTACATCAACTGGTTGGATCCTAAATTGGGAGAGGGGTTGCTGAAACTTTATCACAAAGTAAAATGGCAACATCTTGAGTGGGCAGCAAGAAGACAGTAATCAAAGAATCTATAACAAAACCTAAAATGAGTTTTATAAAAACATCTGGATTCCCACTCCCTTAGGGATAAATTTTGCGGGAATGACAGAGAGCGACGGTAATTTTGTTATAAGCTTTAAAATCCGGGATGATTTAGATGGCAGTTCAATTTATTCTCGGCAGAAGCGGGACGGGCAAGACGAGCTATTGCATAAAGGCGATAGCGGATGAGCTGGCAGCAGGCGCTGATAGTCAGCCGCTGATTCTGCTGGTTCCGGAACAGGCGACATATCAGGCGGAGCGTGCGATTTTAAACGACAAAAGAGTGGGGGGGTATCACAGATTGTGCGTGCTTTCGTTTGCGAGACTGCAATTTTTGCTATCTGGTAAAAATACGGCAAAGCCGGCAGTAACACGCATCGGGCAACAAATGATAATCCAGAGGATTCTGCGGGACAATAAAAGCAAATTAAAATTGTTCGGTTCATCGGCAGAATTTCCCGGTCTGGGTCGGCAAATGGCGGAGACCATCACCGAGCTGCACGAATACGCAAAAACGCCGGAAGATATTGACCATTTATTGAACCAACTGAAAAAAGACGAGCGCAATAGTCTGGCTGCACTGAAGTTTGCCGATATAGGCCTGGTTTTGCGGGAATATCTGAAGTTTATCGAGGGCAAGTTTATCAATCCGGATGTTCAGCTGACCCGCAGCTGTCGAGCGGTCGCCACCTCGGCTTTGACTAAGGGCGCAAAGTTATGGGTTGATGGGTTTGCAGGGTTCACGACGTCTGAGCTTGCGATTTTAACGGAGCTGCTGAAGGCGGCGGCAGATGCTCAAATCGCGTTGTGCATAGACCCGTTAGAGATTGATTTGGTAAATCCCAATATTGCGAATCTCGAAGCGACGAGTATGTTTAGTCCGACTGAACGAACATACGCTGAGCTTGTCGAGATGGTAAAAAAGAGCAAGCTGCGGCTGGCCAAGCCGATAATTTTGAAGGATGGAGTCAGGTTTTCCCGCAGCCGGGAGCTTGCACATATCGAGCGTAATGTTTTTAAGCTCAATCCTTCAAAAATGCCGGCGGGAGACAGTGTTCGGATTGTATCGGCGCCCAACGTACGTGCCGAAGTACAATTTGTCGCGAGAGAGATATTGCGGCTGCTCAAGGAAAAAGAATATCGATACCGTGACATCGCTGTCATCGCTTCGGACATTGACCGTTACGAACATTATATAAGGGCATGTTTTGACGATTACGGGTTGCCATTTTTTATCGATAAGCGAAAGAGTTTGAATCAACATTCTGCAATCGCACTTATTTGTTCGGCGATGCAGGCGGTGCTGAATGGTTTTTCTAACAGCGATATTTTCAGCTTTCTTAAGACGGACCTTGCGCCAATAGAGCGGGGCGAGGTTGATTTGCTGGAGAATTACTGTCTTGCGTTCGGAGTGACAGGGAGCGACTGGATAAGCGCACAGGAGTGGCACTTTGCAGGTCAGGATGACAAACACTTTGACGAAGGGCGTGTGAACGGAATTCGAAAGAAAGTTTGCAGATTTTTGCTCGAACTGCGGGATAAACTTTGCCCTCTCGACAATCCGAAAAAGACGATGAGTGCAGAGGAGTTTACGAAGGCGATTTTTGATTTTGTTGACGAACTCGGTGTTCTTGAGACAATCGGCGGCTGGGCTGAAGAGACAGACGAGCATCGACAGTTTTACGACAAGTTTTTGGATATATTCGATGAATTTGGTGAGGTTTTTGCCGGTCAGGAAGAAACGGCTGAAGATTATTTTGCGATTCTCGATTCTGCATTTTCTCAGATGACGCTGGCATTTATTCCGCCGACTTTGGACCAGGTGCTTGTCGGCTCTATCGAGCGGAGCCGGCATCCGGACTTGAAAGCGGTTTTTCTTATAGGCACCACTCAAAGAGAATTTCCTGTCCCGGTGAGTTTCGAGAGGATATTGACGGATGAGGACCGGATTGCTGCCGAGTCAGTGGATTTTGCGCTGGCGGCGACGGCCGGCCAAAAGCTGGCAGAACGGCAGTATCTGGCCTATATCGCATTTACAAGGCCGAGAGAAATGCTGTATATTACGTATCCTGCAACCGATGAAGGGGGCGGTGCTGAAACCCGCTCGCAATTCATAGATAATCTGGCGGGGTTGTTTGAAAATCTTAAAGAAGAATCGGCCGCAGGATACAAAAACGATGTTGAGCGTGTCCATAGCAAGAGCGAGCTTGCTGATTTACTATGCAGCCAATTTGGTAAAGATGCTTTTTCGACCGAAGCAAAGGAAAAAGAGCAGCTTGGCGGGCTGTTAGGTGATATTGCCGCGGATAAGGAGCTTGCTGAACTGGGGTCGGAGGTTATGTCGGCGATAAGTTACGACAATCGTGCACAATTAGACACAGGGATAGTCAAAGAGATTTTCGCTGGAGAGCTGAAAAACTCAGCGACGCGACTGAGCACTTTCTCGGCGTGCCCGTATCAGTATTTCGCAAGATACATACTGGAACTGGAGGAGAGAGAGGAATTCAAGCTTGAGCCGCTGGATTTGGGCAATTTCTATCATCGTGTTCTGGATGCTTTATTAAAACGGCTTAACTCGGCGAAAAAAGATTTTGCAGTAGTCGCGGACGATGAGCTTCTTAGACTTCTAAGAGAACAGATAGCAAAATTCGCAAGTGAGAATGCATTTATATCAAACTTTTTACATCGGTCAGCACATAACGGTTTCATTATTCATTGTGCCGCTGAGGTCCTTGAAGATTGTGTCCTGGCAATAGCTGAAATGGTTCGGGCGGGCAGTTTCAGGCCGAGGTGGTCGGAGGTTTCGTTCGGCGAAGCGAAGGACAGCGTTATTAACATCGGCAAATATAAGATTAAACTGCCGGGCGGCAGGGTGACAGCTTTGAACGGGAAAATTGACCGGCTCGATGTTTCGGACGATAGAACTGCGATTGTTTTTGATTATAAACGCAGCGGTAAATCATTTAACTGGTCGGAGTTCTATCACGGTTTAGATATGCAGCTGCCGATTTATATGCTGGCGGTTAAAAACGCTGACAATCCTAAGTTTAGCATCCACAATGCGTTAGGCGCATTCTATATGCCGGTTGAGGTAAGCCCTGTGAAATGTGCTATCGAGGATTTGTCAGAGGAGACGGAAGGTTTCAATTATAAGGCGAAGGGGATATTTAACGGCGAAGTTTTCCGGCAGCTCGATAAAGAAGCTTCCAAAAACAGCAGGTTTTATAATTTTTACGTTACCAAAGACGGGCAGCCATACGGCAATTACGAAAGACAAGGGGCATTAAGGCCGGACGATTTTGAAAAAGCACTTAAATTTACCGAGAAAAAGATAATACAATTGTCTGAAGAAATTCTCTCCGGCAGAATCGAGGTCAAGCCATATCGTTTGAACCAGAAATCGCCGTGCAGTTTCTGCAAGTACAAAGCGGTCTGCCGGTTCGATTGGCAGGTAAATGAGTACAACTTTTTGGAATCCTTAGACAAAGCTGGTGCGCTCGAGAAGATGAAGGGCAAGAATGGTTGAGAAAAAAATAAAATGGACGCAGCAGCAGAAGCGCGCGATTTCAGCTCGCGGCAGAGACGTTCTGGTGAGCGCATCGGCCGGCACTGGGAAAACGGCGGTGCTGTCGGGGCGGTGTGTCGATATAGTATCCGACGAGAGTATATGTCCCGATGTGCGGAACATATTAGTGCTGACTTTTACCGAGATGGCGGCTGAGCAGATGCGGTCGCGAATCGGCGAGCAGTTAAAAGACGCATTTCTGGAAAGCGGCGACCGTCACCTTCGGCTCCAGCTTATGCTGCTGCAGAGCGCCGATATCAGCACGATACATTCGTTTTGCAAAAGGCTTATCACCGAATTCTTTTACAAGCTCGGCCTTGACCCGACTTTCGGGATAATCGATGGAGACGAGGCGAGGTTGCTGAAGGCGGAGACACTCGAAAAGACGGTTGAGTGGGCGTGGCGGCAGAATAATTTGGTGCAGGGGCTGGAACAGCTTTTCCGGCGGCGGGACCTTCGGACAAATGACGGTTTTCTTTCGAAGATAATAAGTTTGAGCAATTTTTTGGAGGGCGTAGTCTCGCGGGAGGATTGGTTCGAGCGGGCGATACAGCTTGGCGGGGTTGTCAGCCCGTTTACATCGGGACTGGGTGGGGAACAGAAACAAATTGTTGCGGAGAAATTGAAGAGCATTGCCGAACAGTTTCGACAGGCCAAAAAGCTTTACGAGAACGAGCACACAGGCGGGGACTGGGCGGAGAAGCTGAAAGTAAGTCATATTAAACCAGTTGTGCAATGCATGGAATTTTTAAATGAGGGCGACTGGGATAAATGTGCTGCGGGGATAAGAAATTTTGTCAAACCCACGACGCACAAGCCGAAAGATGTGCCGGAGACGCTTGCAGAGCTTATACGGAAAAATGTCAAAAGGGCTTTGGATGTCTTTGCGGGACTTTCGGCACTTGCCATATTGAATCCCGATTACCTCGACAGGGTCGGCGGAGCTGTGAGCCTGCAGACGAGAGTGCTTGTTGAGCTTGTTAAGAAATTCGGAGAGTTTTACAGCCACGCGAAGAGGGCGGTTAACTGCCTGGATTTCGCAGACCTCGAACGTTACGCGCTGAAGCTTTTAGTTGATGAAAATTCAGGGGACGAGAAATTATCGCCGTCGGCTACGGCATTGTCGCTGCGGCAAAGGTATAAGTATATATTTGTTGACGAATATCAGGACATAAACGCTGTTCAGCAGGCGATACTCGATATGCTCAGCAGCGGAGGAAATATCTTTGTTGTCGGGGACATTAAGCAAAGTATCTATGCATGGCGGGGAGCTGAGCCGGAGATTTTTCTCCAGCGGCTCAAGCCTGCAGCATCAGCCGGGTTGCGGGTTGACCTGAACGCCAATTTCCGTTCGGCCAAAGGCATTCTCGATTTTGTCAACAAGGTGTTCGGACGGATAATGACGGCCTCTTTCGCGAGAATCGATTACGATGAATCGGCTGAGCTGAAGCCGGCGTCTAAAAGCGAAGACGAAAAAGGCGTTGTAGAGTTTTGTTTGCTTGATGAGGAAGGCGAAGATGAGGAATTGCAGAATAAGGAGACTGCGGATAGCACAAAAGAAAGCGGGGACACCTATACTTGCCGTCAGCGTCAGGCGGCCATGATTGCCCGGCGTATAAAGCAAATGGTTGGGGCGGAAACTGGGCGGCCGGAATTCGAGATTTACGATAAGCATAAACACCAAAAAAGAGGGGTCGAATATCGTGACATCGTGGTACTGATGCGTTCACTGGCGAAAAGAGCGAACGATTATGTTGAAATTTTCAGATTGGCCGGCGTGCCTGTGAACTGTCAGGGGACAGCGGGCTATTTCGAGGCGACTGAAATCAGCGATGTTTTGTGCCTGCTGAAAGTTTTGGACAATCCGCAGCGCGATATTGAATTGGCTGCGGTATTGCGGAGCCCGTTTTTCAAGGTCAGTGACACGGAACTTGCAAAAATAAAAGTCTATAGTAAAACAAATGAGCGATATAAAAATTTCTACGAGCGCGTGCTTGAATATTCTACCTCGGGGACGGATGCGAAACTCGCTGAAAAACTTAAAAAAGCTTTTGAACAGATTGAGCAGTGGCGCGGCATTGCGCGTAACGGCAGCTTGGCGGATTTGATTTGGCAGATCTATCGGCAGACAGGCTTTTTGTCGTATATCTGCGCTTTGCCGAGCGGGGAGGCGCGCAGGGCCAACCTGCTTAAACTGCACGAGCGGGCGATTCAGTTCGAGGGCTTCGTCAGCAGCGCCGGCAGGCCGTCGTTGGGGCGTTTCGTTGAATTTGTCGAGGAGCTTCAGGAGATAGGGCAGGACTGGGTGCCTGCTGAGCCGGACAGCTCCGCTGAAAATGCGGTGCGGATTATAAGCGTTCATAAGAGCAAGGGACTGGAGTTTCCGGTTGTTTTTCTGGCTGAACTGGATAGTCAATTCAATAAGAGGGACATTCAGGAAGATTTTCTGGCGGATGTTAATGATACGCTGGGGCTGCAGATTATCGACCGCAAGTCGAACACAAAATTAAGCTCACTTGCGCATCAGGTTATCGCCGAGAAAAAATTGGCTGCCGGCCTGGCAGAGGAGATGCGCATTCTTTATGTCGCGATGACGCGTGCGAGAGAAAGGCTTATTTTAAGCGCGTCGGAAAAGAAAAAACACTGCCGGGACATTATCAGCGACGGTTTCTTTTCGGGCGATGAACCGATTAGCGATTGGCAGCTTCGACGCTGCCGCAGTCCGCTGGAGTGGGTTCTCTACGGGCTTTCAGACCAGAAGAATTTGCACGAGGCATTTGAAACGGAATTAGAGGCCGGCAGCGATGATGATTTGTTCAGCGTAAAACTTTATGGCCGGAAAGAGCTCGAAGGGCTTGGCGGGTATATTAGCAAATTAAAAGACAAGAAGAGATGCCTGCCTGAAACAATCGTAAAATCGCAGTCAAAATCTAAGCTGCTGTCGCAGGTGAAGAAATCTTTGGCGTGGCGATACAGCTTCGGCGATACTCATCTGCTGCCCGCCAAACAATCGGTGACGCAACTGACACATCGGGAAGACGAATACTTGAAACCGCTGCCTGTTTCCAGCCGCTCGCTGCTCGAATCACCTAAACTTACCAGTCGCGATATTGGTACTGCTTCGCATCTTATAATTTCACAGCTTGATTTGAGCAGACCCGTAACGGGAGAAATAATCGAGAAGACAAAGGAGAAACTTTTAGCTGATGGGGCGATAACGGAGCCGGTTGCGGAGCATATTAACACGGATTCGATAATCAAATTTTTTGAGGGTGAGTTAGGCAGGGCTGCCCTTGATTCTAAGAATATTGTTTATAAAGAATGGCCGTTTACTTTTGCTTTATCCGCTTCCGAATTGAATAATACGAGCGATGAAATCATCGTCGTTCAGGGAATTATAGATTTACTCATCAAAACGCCGGAAGGTTTGCTGGTGATAGATTTCAAGACCGACGATGTAACCGCCAAAAATGCGCCGCAACGGGCGGAACTTTATCGGCGGCAACTGGAGCTTTACGGCAGGGCGGCGGAGACAATTTTGAAAACCAAAACAATCGCAAAATGGCTGTATTTCCTAAGGCCGGGGTGTGAGGTTGAGGTTTAGCCGGCGGCATATTTCGCGGTTTCCTCTTTACGCTTGTCTATTGGTGTTACATTTGTATAATAAACCCTTTGTTTACAATCAAAAAGCAGCAATATAAGGGTTTTTAAGGAGAAGATATAGCAATGGCAAAGGCAGCAAAGGCAAATGCAGTAGTGGGCCAGTCGGGCGGGCCGACGGGGGTAATCAACGCATCTTTGGTCGGCGTAATTGAAGAGGCAAGGAAACACCCTGAAATCAAGAACCTCTACGGTGCAATCCACGCGGTAGAGGGGATGGTTAAAGATGAATTTATAAATCTGAAGAAACTGTCGCCGGCTATGCTCAAAGACGTCGTCGCTTCGCCGTCGTCTGCGCTTGGCTCCAGCAGAAATAAGCCCGATGAAGAATACTGCGCTAAAATACTCGAGGTTTTCGAGAAGCGCGATGTCAGATACTTTTTCTACATCGGCGGCAACGACTCGGCGAATACCGCGCACATTATCAATACGATGGCGGCCAAAAGCGGCTACGAGCTGCGGGCGTTCCACATACCCAAAACCATAGATAACGATTTGCTGGTGACCGACCACTGTCCGGGTTTCGGAACGGCGGCGAAATTCGAAGCGTGCGCCCTGGTAGGAGACGATATGGATAATCGCTCGCTGCCGGCGATAAAGATAGATGTGATTATGGGAAGAAACGCCGGCTTTTTGACCGCGGCTACTGTTTTGGGCAAGCAAAGAGACGATGACGGGCCGCACCTGCTTTATTTCCCCGAAAGAGTTGTTTCAATGGACAAATTCCTCAATGATATCGAAGGCGTGTATAAAAAACTCGGCCGATGCGTCGTCGCGGTAAGCGAAGGCGTTTGTGATGCCGACGGCGTGCTGTGGGCGGAGAAATTGGCCAAGGAGAAAGAAACCGATTCGCACGGAAACCTGCAGCTCTCCGGCTCGGGCGCTCTGGCGGACTTTTTGGCGGGCAAAGTGAAAGGCAGAATAGGGATAAAACGCGTGCGGGCGGATACGTTCGGCTATCTGCAGAGAAGCTTCGCGGGGCTGCAGTCGTCGGTAGATGTCAAAGAGGCAAGGCAGTGCGGCAGAATGGCAGTGAAATTTGCGATGAAAGAAGACAGCGGCTCGGTCGCAATGGAAAGGGTTGGCAGCGGGAAGAAATACGCGGTCGAGTATTTCCGCACGGAGCTGGAAAACGTCGCGGAAAAGACAAAGAAGATGCCGGACGAGTTTATCAACGCCGAAGGCAACGGCGTAACGAAGGCTTTTGTCGAATATGCGATGCCGCTGACAGGCGGGGTGCCGAAAAGCATATATCTTGGCGGCAATCCGAGAGTTTGATTGAGCGTTTTTAACGTCCATAATGTGTTTTTTACCTTTCTCGGTTATCCGATGAGCTACATCGAGCTCTCGGCCACTCTTTTGATTGCTGTTTATGTTCTGCTTATTACCCGGCGAATCATCTGGGCGTGGCCTTTGGGGCTGGTCGTCTTCTCGCTCTTTGCGGTGCTTTTCTATCAAATCCGTCTCTACTCCGATTTTTTCGAGCAGTTCTATTACATAGGCAACTGTTTCTACGGCTGGTATAGCTGGAAAAAAGCCAGGGCCGAAAAGAAAGAATTGACGGTAACTTACGCCACAGGCAAGGCCCGGCTGACAGCCATCCTGATAATAGCGGCAGGGGGGACGATTTTGGGATTTGTTGTGAGCAGGATTCATATATATCTGCCGGCGTTTTTTCCGCAGCCCGCCTTTTACCCGTATATCGACGCGACTGCCACGGTGATGGGGTTTGTCGCGGCGGCACTTTCGGCCCAGCGGAAAATCGAAAGCTGGCTGCTGTGGATTTGCGTCAATACTATTTGCATCGGCTTGTATTACGCGAGGGACGTAAAATTCGTTATGCTCCTTTATGTATTCTTCCTGGCACTGGCAGTCAACGGTTTGATTACGTGGGGAAGGGAACTGAGACGGGTAAAAGGCAGATAGTTGTTTTTGAATAGATCCCTCGACTACGCTCGGGACAAGAATTGGCTTTGTTTGGGTTTGTTTTAACCAAGTGTCCAATTTGAATTTTTCGCTATAACTGGTTGTTTTCATTGGGGTTATACCAAATTTGACTTTGTCCTAAATTGGCTTTGTTTTGCATAATTTATTCATTTTGATTGATTTTTTCCTTCTGCGCAGAAAATCAGCGCAGCTGCTGAAGGCAGACGAAAAAAAGAAAACAGAATACAGAAGACAGAATTCAGAAGACAGCAAGTAGCGTAAGCCATGCTGCGCACATAAAAGTCGAAATCATAAACAAACTCCGTTTAGTTTTAAGTTTTTAGTTCTTAGTTTTTAGTTAGTTAATAATAACTAAATCATTATTTGAATTGGACCTGCTGGACCTGAAACCTTGCCCTGCTGGGCGAATGACGTTCATCTACTGATGAACAGGGGGTATTTTACCATATTTCTGGCAAAAGTAAAGGAAAAAATTGCTGTTTTGTGTATGCAATTACAAACGGTTTTGATTGAAAAACGAAAGACGGTTAGCTTACAGATTTTTTCCTATGACCTCTGTTACTGTACTGGCTTAATTTTACTTCAATGGCCCGGACAAGGGCATCAAATGAACTCCTCTTGGCCTCATTAAGAGAAGCTGTTGGGTTATGCTCTATCATCTCAGCCACTTTACTTTTCAATTCTTGCTTTACACGATCGTTCCAATCCTTGCCCTGTTGAACAAATACATCACGCATTCTATCTGACCATTTCTTTGCTGAATGGAATTTTGGTGTGTCCAGTGTAATTCCATATACGTTCTCTACGATCTTTTTGTATATATTGGAATCGTAAAGATCTTCAATCTCGGCCTCTGTCATTCCTTCACAAGTTGAAAAATTTACATCTGCATCAGTCATAATTCCTTCTATTCTTGCTTTATCGAAGGATTCTTTACCACAACTATCGTGATCCAAAAAACAATGGATGAGACACAGAGCATCAGTTATCAAGCTGGCTTTGTATGATAGGTTTGTTCCCCCGTCCAATGTTTCAATCGCAAGAGTCTGGTTGTCAAACGCTGATTTAATTTTAGCTGATGCGTGGGAAAGAAGAGCCTTCATGGCAACCTTATCTTCATGGCCTTCGACAAGCAAAACTAATTCTGCATGGCGGAGGTTGTCGGATGCACGAACACCAAGAATATTTCGAATGTCTTCAACTTTTGTTGCTGGCTGCGCTCTCTGATTGTTAACTATAATATTGCTGGAGATATTCATCTTGTCTACAAACAATGGACAGTGTGTTGTGACGACTACTTGGTGTTTCTCGCTTAGTTCATTTAACACGGCGCGGAGTTCGTGAATTGCTGACGGATGAAGATGTGACTCTGGTTCTTCGATGGCGACGACAAGGTTTTTACCACTTGCCCCCCGCTCAGATGCGTGTCGCATTATTGCGAGCGCAGCAAGACTTTGAACTCCATCTCCTTTGTATTCCAGAAGGGTGGGTGTACCATCATCAACCTCTATCTCGCAAGATCTTCGCATTGCTCTATATCGTTCTTCCGAAGATATTCCAACGCGAACATTGGAAACAGCGGGCAAAAACTTTACGAGGGTGTCCTTTATAGTTTTTGAGAGAAGATCTAGTACCGGCTCTTGAATCTTTGCCACCCTCTCAAGTGCTTTTATGTAATCGGGATTATCCTCAACTTTAGCCAGCTCACGTTCTACCATATTCTCCACGACTTTCTGTGCCGACTCGGCTGTTCGTATGGCAGGAATATGAGTAAAATCAATATGTTCTGAAATGAACGTGCATACTTCTTCATGCTTGGCAGTCAATGCCTTTCCGCCCTTTCCCTGTTTTAGAACTCTAATCTTCATCTCGCCTTTCGAATTGAAAGATATCCGTACGGGAAGTGTTCCGGTTACATAACTTTTAATTTTTTTCCAGAACTCGTTTCTTTCATCATCCGACAAATCAAATTCCAATATAATTAAAGACTCACCATTAGGTTGTTCTTTCTGAAGCTGTATCGGGAAATCCCTATTCCAATCATAATGGCGGTGACGCCAAGATAATCTTGCTCCTAGGGGTAAACGCCTCCCCATTGTTAATACATCCATCGCAACAACTAATGCTCGAAGAATGTTAGATTTTCCTTCATTGTTTGGACCCACTAAGATAGCCTTGTTCCCCACCTTGATCTTATGGGCTTTAGTTATACTCCTATATTTTTCAACAGTGAAAGCAACGAGCTTCATCTCAAAAATCTCATTTCATAACTCTTTTTTTATTTCCCAATTCTACCCAAATTGTATTCATTTTCAACGACAAAATTTGGGGATGTTTGGACGAACACATAGGTTCGCCCCTACCTATGCGAATAATGCTTCGGTGAAGGTGTCGGGGTCGAATTCGGCGATGTCGGATGGTTTTTCGCCGAGGCCGACGAATTTGACGGGGATATCAAGCTGGTCTTTGATGGCGATAACGATTCCGCCGCGGGCGGTGCCGTCGAGCTTAGCGAGGAATATGCCTGTAACGTCGATTGCCTGGGTGAACATTTTTGCCTGCGCGATTGCGTTCTGGCCTGTGGTTGCGTCGAGAATCAATAAGACTTCATTGGGTGCGCCGGGGATTTTGCGGGCGACGATATCGCGGATTTTAGTCAGTTCTCTCATCAGGTCTTTTTGCGTATGCAGCCGGCCAGCGGTATCTAAAATCAGAAAATCCACGCCTCTTGCGACGGCGGCTTCGCAGGCGTCGAAGGCGACGGCGGCTGGGTCGGCTCCGCTTTTGTGTTTGACGATTTGCACGCCGATGCGCTCGGCCCAGATTGATAATTGCTCTACCGCGGCGGCACGGAAGGTGTCGCAGGCGGCGACGATGACTTTTTTATTGTTCTGGCTTAAGACGTATGCAAGTTTGGCAATACTGGTAGTTTTGCCGGAGCCGTTGACGCCGGCGATTAAGATTACCGTAGGGCCGGTCGAGGCCATTCGCAGTTGTCTATCCTGATGGGGCCAGTAGTTTTTGATATGCTCTTTGAGAAAGGGAATAATATCGTCGGTGGTTGCGATTTGTTTGCTGCCGTAAGCCGTCCGCAGGTCTGATATGAGCTTGTCGGTAGTTTCCACGCCGATGTCGTCGCTGATTAGGGTTTTTTCAAGCTCATCGAGCAGAGAGTCATCGATATTTCTGCTTAGTTTCAAAACCTGCGAAAGGGAGGAGCTGATTTTATCCCGCGTTTTGCTTAATCTGTCTTTGAAAAACTGGACGGTTTTAGAGAAGATTGCCATAGTTTAGTCAAAAATCCCAAGCACTAAATCCGAAATCCCAAACAATATCAAGTTACCAAGATTCAAATGTTCAAAATAAAAAACTGGATTCCCGCCTTCACGGCGGAGACAATTGCAAAGTTTCGCAGAAACGAGGGGGAATTTCAAGGGTTTCTATACTTTTTGTCACAAGACGGACAATTTTCTTTGACAAAAGGCGGGATTAAGGTTAGATTTTCATTAACACTTGGCGCAAGCCACCGGGTAAGGCTTTGTTCAATCACAGAGGGTGATGCGATTCAGCCTTATGAGGAATTTTTGGCAGGGATGGTTTAGGCAGATAGCCGCTGTTTTCACAGGGTAGCGATTTAGAAAGGAGTGGAGCTGAGTTTGGCAACGAGGGAAGTTGAAAATATTTTCGCTGATATACTCGAACGAGCAAAAGCGCTTGACCCTGTCAATACCCGCACTTGGTTCGATAAGCTGACAGTTCTGCACCTGGACGGCGGCTCACTTGAGATTAACTGTCCTGATGAGGCCACGGTGCAGTTTTTACGCGATAACTGCAAAGGCAGTTTCACCCGCGCAGCCCAGCAGATAACAGGCCATCTTGTTGCGGTAGATTTCAGTGTCGAAGAGAAAAGAAGCTTTTTGCGCCGGTCCCGCCGGCGTGAGGGCGGACCTAACCTGCATCCCGATTATACGTTCGATAATTTCGTAGTAGGGCCGAGCAACCGCCTTGCCCACGCAAGCTGTGTCGCGGTAAGCCAGTCGCCGGGCAATACTTATAATCCGCTTTTTCTTTACGGCAACGCCGGTTTGGGCAAAACGCACCTTTTGCACGCTGTCTGCGGCGAAACCAAGCGGAAATCCGATAAGAAGGTAATTCAATTCGTAAGCTGCGAGGATTTTGTCAACAGGTTCATCAGGGCGATAGAAGAAGGAAACCTGGCGGGTTTTCAGAGCCAGTTTCGCACTGTTGATATGCTGGTTATAGATGATATTCAGTTTTTGCGTGAGCGGGAGCAAAGCCAGGAAGAATTTTTCCACACTTTTAACAGCATTTACAGCAACGGCAAACAAATCATACTCAGCGCCGACTGTCCGCCCAGCAATATTCCATCATTGGAAGAGCGGCTTATCAGCAGGTTTAACTGGGGACTGGTTGCGAGGATTGATGCGCCGAGCTATGAGACGAGAGTCGCAATCGTCCAGAAGAAAGCCCATCTTCGGGGCCTGAGTATCAGCGACGAAATAGCAGAATATATCGCCCGCAAGGTGCATGCAAATATCAGGGAACTGGAGGGGGCACTTACAACCATTTACGCTGTAGCGACCACTACCGGCGAGCAAATCACCTTAGAAATGGCCCAGAGGGCATTGAAGGGCCAAATTGAATCAGCTCCCCGACATATAAATATTACGGATATTATCGACGTGGTAACCTCTCATTTTGATGTTCGGCTCGCAGATTTGCAGAGCAAAAAGCGCAGCCAAAGTATAGCTGAGCCGCGTCAGATTTGTATGTATTTAGCGAGGAACCTGACGAAGCACAGCCTCGAGGAAATCGGCGGTCATTTGGGCGGCCGAGACCATACGACCGTTATGCACGCCTGCAGCAAGATAGGTGAGGCCAGCAACAGTGACCCCCAGATGCACTCACTTCTGAACGAACTGACAAAACAAATCACGCAAGCACCGCAAGCTTGAATGCAGTTAAGCGGAGAACTTCTCTGTTGAACCCATGCGGGAGCAAATAAAAAAGGCTGTGAGGTTTGGTTTTCTCACAGCCTTTTGATTTACAAACTGAAATCAGGATTTATGCCCTGCGTTTTCTAATCAAAGCCAGTCCGCCAAACCCAAGCAGAACTAACGTCATCGGCTCCGGTACAACCTGACTCTGGTCTGCAAAAATAGTTATAGTCAAACCGTTGGCCGCATTATAATTATCTGTCAGATAATCTGATATGTCAGTACCGCCATCGAGTGAGACATCACTATCAAGACCGGCAACATTATCGCTGCCCCAGGATAACGAAACTCCATAGAGGTCGGACCAATCCGGATTGACTTCGACATTTGAAATGGCCACCCAGGCCTTACCATCCAGAGCGCCGAATCCTGTTCTTCCTTCCCAGTATTTACCACCGAAGCCGCCGCCGGAATCCATACCGCCGCTGATTTTTATAGACCAGTTGGTATCCGAGACATTCCAGTCGTAAAGCTCGACTGACCAGCTACCGCCGACGAGGTCAAACCTTGCTCTTGTCGGGGCGGTTGCAGAATCATAACGGTTCCAGCCACAGTCAACTATGGTACTGTTAAATAAGTAGGCACTGGTGTCCGTTAAAGTAATGCTTGCATCACCGCCGCTCCAAATCAAACTGCCGGTACCCGCATTATAATTGGCGCTAGCACCCGTTGTGTAATTGATTTGGACATTGTCAACGGGAGCGGCAAACGCAGACAAGGGAAGCAAAACCAAACACACAATCAATAGTACAACAAATCTTTTCATTTCACTCCTCCTAAAAAAAGTACGAACGTTTTATAACACTATCTTATTTTCTTCCGAATAAATAATGTACCGCCGACCAACAAGAGTAAACTTGCAGGTTCGGGTATTCCCGTGAACTTAATATTTGAAATGCCCGAATGGGCGAAGTCTCCCGTTACAAAATTATTTGCCGAGGCGGTTTTAAGTGAAAGGTCCATCTTGGGGCCGGTCATAACAAGCGTATCGCCATTGGAAAGCAAAATCCCTGATGCCACACCAATGCTTCCCGGTACAAAATCCAGAAACAACGTTTTGTCAAATCGTCCTTCTTCGCCGAGAGTTTCCTGGAAAAACCAGCGGTCTTCACCGGTGGCGAGGGGGTCTTCATACAAAGGAACAAGAGTAGCCTCGAGGATCTGTTTGGCTGAAGTGCCGATTCCGCCATACACCCAAGTCGTACCTTTTCTTATTCCTCCTGTGATTCTTACGGTAACGCTTCCCTCGAAATAACCGGCTGCCCGGGTGGTGGACGAAACGTCTCGTTCAAGGTTCGGTAGAAATTCAAGTTTACCCAGAATGCTGGCATAAGAACCTGTATAGTCAAAAACATATAAACTGGCCAAGCTAATTGTGTCCGGGTTAAAATCAATGTGACCTGCACCGTCCGCATATCGATACCAGGGTTCAGTCCCCATAAAACTCAAATCCATCTTGTCAACATGAAGAGTCGTAGCCGAGGAAGGAAAAGAGAAAAGAAGAACAAACACTACCCCCGCCAACAGATTTCGTACCGTTACTCCCTTTACGTTTCTCATCTCACGTCTCCTCCTTGCGTTTATCCAAACCCTTACAGCACGTTCGGAAACAAAGCCTCTTTTTGCCCAGCCACCGTTTTGAGTGGTCTTGTCTTCCAAGAGGGCAGACCGTGCCATAGCAAACGCGCCGCCTAACAAAACGTATACTCTCTTTACTCTTTCCTTTGCGGGGCCGTACTAACTGAGACCCTCTTCATAACTAATTTTGTGGTGGAGTGAAGGCATGCTTCTCTCTGTTCACCACCTCTTCCTTAACCACTATCCTAAATCAAAAGTAGCAGTAAAGTCAACAGAAAAAGGTAAAAAACATGCGTTTTTTTAAATTTTTCCATATTTTTATGTTACCTTGATTTTTGGTCTAAAAATCGGCATTACCAGTCTGCAAGGGCTCCCATATTGCCCTGTGCGAGCCACATATCGAACATATTTATCCTTCCGTCTTTATTTATATCACACAGGTCGTCATACATCGCAAAATATGCCTCATTCGTCGTATTGAGCGTTCCTCCCATTTTGCCTTGTATCAACCATGTATCGAAGAAATTAACGCGGCCATCATTATTAGCATCGCCCGAAAGTGGTGACCATGCCTTTTTTTGGCCAGGCCCATATGCAATTTGCATCAAGGGGTCGCCGATTACAACCTCAGCCCAGCTCAAAAAGGGGATGGCAGTAAACGCCGCTTCCGCAAAAGCAAGGTCGGCAAAGCCGTCGCCATCCTCGTCGGCCAGTAAATTGTACTGCAAGTAGAGATTATCAATAACGGCTTCGGATACAGGTTCAAAGGCGTGCCCAATTGCGCCTGTGCCTCCTATACTTATAAAATCCACGATTTTACCCTGTGCTACTGGACTCGTTGCCACGTTAGAAAACATCGTTACGGCATTGAGGCTTTCGATTGATGCAAAAACAGCGCCGTTCGTGCACTTAAACAACGGCTCAGAAGCAGGACCTCCGTGCAGAAGATAATCTGCAGTGCTGTCTTCGTCGCCGTTACATCCGTAAGTGGCCAAAGCAATAATTGCCTGGCTTGGCTGTCTGTTCGGGTCAGTCGCAGCATAAGCATCGAGGTCCGCCTGAGTAAGACGACGGGCAGCTCTTTGGTCAAGCATCACCTCTAAGTTATATCCATAATCCATAAAGTTTATATTCAGATTGTTTGCATTAACCTGCTGATTAGTCAGGGCTATGTATGATTCCGTATAATCATATTTGATAAGCGCACTGCGAGCATCTGGGGGCTGATTAACTGCAGGGTCATAAACGATATAATTGGCCTGGCCGTCGAGATTATAAATCCGGTTCCTGTCGAGTGCTTTTGCCGGGGCATCGTCAAGCACAACAACCGCTCCGGCCGGATTAACACCGATATTCGGATTCGAGGCTCTTTTTGCTCTTTCAAGCATCGCCCGAACGGAGAAAATGGCGCTTTGCCCCTGGTTCTTGGGACCATCCAGCCTGCACGTAAGATAAATGTCTCCGGCGTTAAATGAGCGATTTATTGCTCCGTAAATAGCAGGGTCTGGCCAGGACCATTCGTTCTCACCCTCGATTTTCGGTGGCATGCCTGTAGCCTGATAGGCGTTCGTCCAGAGGAACGTATTACTGTCCGGCGGCAGCCGCTCGAAAAGACTGATGCTGCTTTGGCTGTATCCCTGATAAGGATTGACCATTCTGTTTTCCGGGCCGAAAGGATTGCTGCCGTAGTCGCTGTACCACAGGCAGGTCAACTCTGATTCAACAGACGCTATATCCACATTTGCCAAATTATTTTTTACCGTACCAGGATTGGAGCCGGCGGGATATATGGCGTTGCCATAAGCCGGGTCTGAATCTTTGATTCGATAAGGCATACCGGCGGTTGTGATAATTACTTTGATTGTGGTGATACGCTCGGGATAGTTTAAATCGGCCAAGTAATTGCGGACAGGTTCGGCAATCGAATCGTTGTATTGCTGCCGTGTGATTATCTCGTTTTCAGGGTTGCTTTGTGGACCGCTGCAATCGGCTAAACCAGACAGATACAGAACTTGAGACTCATTGATTCCCGGATAATATTTGCGGTAGAGTTTAGCAACATAACGACTTGTTGGGCTGTTTTCATTGACCAGAACTAATACGTCCGAAGGATGCAACTGCCCAATTGCAGACGTAGAAAACAGGGCAAGACAACAGAAAAGTATTGCCCCTCCCCCCGGAAAACTTCTCCCACTCTTAAGCTTGCTCCTATGGGGCATTTTTTATATGCACCCTACTTTCTCACGCACTCGTATTTACGTTCGTGTGATGAGCCGTTCATTCGACCGAGTGCAAATATAAGTAATCCTTTATGGACAAAATACGGAAAAATTATTTTCCGGAATCAATCCTTCGACTTCTAAATGCCAAACCTGTAATAACTGCCATAATCAGCAAACTCCCAGGCTCCGGTGCTACTATCGTAAAGACATTATTCCCAGGCAAGAACTGGATGTTGTCGGGATACATGTATGACGGCATACCCTCGTCATCGCGTAGAACCCCAAAAAATCCTGTTGTGTGAGTATAATCTGTGAGTTCATAAGTAACCTGCTCTCCTACATTACCGATTGCTTCAATTGTTACTTGAGCAAGCAGGCTAAAACCACCGATGCCGGTGTTGGAATCCGTCGGCCCCGGCGTAAAAACTCCCAATGCATATATATTGCCGTTTTTGTCAGCATTCAACGACGACCAACCAGAACCTGCGGCTATTGGAGTAGGGGCTATTAAAACAGGGTCAGCATTAACCTGAACCACACCGTCGGTATCGACAACCATATCGAGCTGCCAGACGTTCAGGCCATTACCTGCTTCTACTTCTTCTTCGATATGGGCCCAAATGCTGATGGTTGCTTCCTCGCCGAAAGCAAGGGTATTTTTATCCGCAGTTATTTGGAATAAAAGATTAGCAGAAGAAACAGCATTAAAGAAAAGAAGCACAAGCGTGGCAAAACAGACGAGCTTTGATTTGCTATTCATCACCACCATTCTACTCCTCCTCTGCTGTAGAAGTCATTTAGTATGACCCCTAAGCACACTCAAAACCAAAACTGTGTTTTTCTTCGATGGTTTAGAGCAAAATTTCAAAAGCTTAACAATTACCCAAACTACCATACGAAAAAGTAAAAATCAAGGGGAAATTCTTTAAATTCGCATTTTTTGCTTGAAGAAAGTCATTTTTTTCCAAAAGGTGTTTTTTTAAGCCAAAAACGCATCATTAACTTTGCTAATACCAACAATAGAGGGGGGTTATTTCCGCCCAGGTTCTGATAAAATAGGGAACCCAAAAGCTGTGAATCACTTCACAGCTTTTGGGTTTTTAGTTGATGTTTTAGTAGATTTAAGCGTTGCGTTTTCTTAACAGAGCAAGTGTTCCGAGGCCGAGCAGGCAAACCGTCGCCGGCTCCGGAGTATGCGGCGGTGTCGTCGGCAGTAGAATTAGGTAGTCCTGACCGGAGAGTGTGCTGGTTGCGGCAAGGTTCCAATCAAAGTATGCCGTGTCGCCGTTCAGCCCGCCAAGCCAGGAGTTAGCTGCAGCGGCCTGTTCGATACCTGTAGAGCGGAAACCTGTCCCGGTGCTCACATTCCAGGTGGCGGGGTTGCCATTCTGTTCGTAAACAATCTCCCATACAGCAGCACCGAAGGCTTCCGCCAGTCGTTTATTTGCAGTAGTCGGGTTGGTGACCCAGTTGGTGTCGAAATGTCTGCCCCAAAGCTCGCGAATGTAGTTGGCTTTGAGGGTCTGCATGGGCGTACCGTATTGAGCCGGCAGAGGCGCTTCGTCCAAGGGGACAACATTCTGCCAGCCATTATATGGTTCTTGAGGCAATTCTATACAGAAGCCCCAATCAGGAACCTGTGTACCCAAATCGGTGCCGCCTGCGTTGGTCCAAGAATAGATTCCGGTGTATACGGTTACGCCGGAAAGGCCGCCGCCCCAGATTGTGCCTGTGTCCGAAAGACTATTATTGTGATTCTTGGCGTTTACAGTTCCAAGAATAGTCGCACTTGCTGTCGAAGTTAGTGCGAGGCTTACAATAACTGCCGAACAAGCAATAATTAGCCATTTTTTTCTCATCATCTTCTTCTCCTTAATTTAGTACTAAGTATTATTAATACGGATTAAACATAAGCTGCTGCGAAAGGCGCAGCTTTTCAGCACATAAGCGGTTGGGCTGTTTAGACGCATTAAAGCATCGAAATAAAAAGAAAGGAGAACAGCTCTCGCATCGTTGGCAAAGACCGCCAGAGCAACTGTGGTTAGTAATTTTATACTTCTCATCTTCCTCTTTCCTTATAGTCCGGATGACTTTAGTTAGTATCCACGGACAATCAAACAGCAAGATTCCGTCCCAAATTTACTGTGATGGATACGAGGTGAAAATCCCTTGCCCCTCTACTTCTTCCAGCCCAGACCTTATAACAGCATTGTATCTGAAATGTTTTTACGAGTCAAGAAGTATCTACCCTATTTTGCCTATTTTATCTACTTTGCCATTTTTCTTTTGTTCGTCTTATAAAAACGTAATTTCAGGCGAAATTGGAAGGAAATAGTGCAGAAAAACTTTCGTAAGTATCACTGGACAGGAACAAAAAAAGCTGTGAATTGCTTCACAGCTTTTTGATTTTTGTTTTTGGTTAGGTTCTCGTTGATTTAAGTTTGTCGTTTTCTAAGCAAGGCCAACCCGCCAAGACCGAGTAATAATATTGATGCCGGTTCCGGTGTTATTTCATAGTAGGAGCTTCCGCTTGCCGTAGCTCCGGCGCTCAAAATAAACTGGAACTTGGACTGCATACTTGTAATAGTACCAGGCAGGGCTACTATCCCTGTGTCACCTCCTGAGTATGATGTGATAGGAGTGTTTACTAAGTACGCGAAATTAGTTGTATTATTGTAAAGCGCCTTATAAGCCTTGCCGCCCGAATAGCTGCCCCAGAGAGTACGGCCAGTAGGTCCAGTGACTAATACGCCTGCTTCGGCATAAGCTTCGGTGTTGCTGAGCGGGTCGAAAGTCATCTGAGGCGAGCTGAACGAAAAACTCGTGGCATACGTACCGGCTGTAACGGAAAATCCAAGGGTGACAACCGGGTCTCCCTGAAATGCGACTGTTAACCCATTAAGGTGTGCCAATATGAGTTCACCATTGTCTTCAGCCGCAATATCGATTCCCTCTGGGAAAAGGATATTTGAATTCCACGGAACTGGGACATTAGAATTTACAACCTGTTCCCAATAAGTTGGGTCGAATAAGCCGGGGTCTATAGTGCAGTAACCCGTATATCCTCCACCTTCAACTATTAGTTCTATCGCACCGGTACTTGTAAATCCCGCGACAGCTATATTGCAAAATGTGAAACAACAAAAGGCGGTGATTAAGAATGAAATGGATACGGATTGGACCTTTGCGGTCCGTCTTCTCTTCATCATCTCTCTACTCCTCTTCCTTTGCGAAACTGAACTAAAGCTGTTTTAGTAACAACTTTCGGGGTGAAGGAAAGACTGATGCTATTTCTCTCTTCACCACCTAACCCTCATCTTATGCCGGACGTGATAGTAAAGTCAACAAAAAAATGAAAAAATTCGTATTTTTTAATTTTTCCTCCAAAGCTGTTTTTTTGAGTCAAAAACGCATCATTTTAGTTTCGCTGATACTGATAGAAGAAATTGTTTAACCCGATGGTTATGGTATTGGCAGGCCGAGCTCGGCGAGGACCTTTTTCATATCCTCCCAGACCTTTTTGCGGTTCTCGGGTGAATAATTTCGTAAAAGGTAGGCGGTGTGGTATGTAGGCATAACTTTAACAGGGGCGCTGCCGAGGCCGGCATAGTATTCGTGGAATTGTCCCCGCAGCTGGCCGATAGGTGTGTTTGTGTTTAATAGCGTTCGTGCCGCGGGAGCACCCAGAGCTACGATGACCTCTGGATTTATTATCTCAATCTGCCTTTGAAGGTATGGAAAACAGTTTATTATTTCCTCTGCTCGCGGCTCACGATTTTCAGGCGGCCGACACTTCACGATGTTGGCGATGAAGACTTCTTCGCGTTTTAGTCCGCAGGCAGCAATTATCTTATTCAGCAGCTGTCCGGCTCTTCCGACAAAAGGCCTTCCCTGGGCGTCTTCATCGGCTCCGGGGCCTTCGCCGACAAAAAGTATGCGGGCTTTCGGATTACCCTCGCCTGGCACGGCATTAGTTCGCAGCGAACCAAGGTCGCATTTGCGGCATTGGCGGACCTCATCGGCGATTTTTTCAAGCTCTACAGCTGCATTGGCGGAAGCTGCGCTATCCTGCTGCGGTTTTGGTTCCGAAGGTTTGGCTTTGAGGGTAAAGCTGCCGGTGAAGAAATCCTCCATTTCAAGGTGCTGACGGACAGTTTTGTTTATATCTATTTCTTTTTCCATTATGGAATATTGTAGCCGATTTTCAGGGGTATTCAATAAAAAAGGACGCCTGTTAAAAAGAGGCGTCCTTTTAGAATTTGTAATCAGGATTTTTTATACGAGTCCCTGATCGAGCATCGCGTCGGCGACTTTGGTGAAGCCGGCGATATTTGCTCCCATTACGAGATTGCCTGGCTGGCCGTATTCTTCGGCGGCATCGTAGCACTGCTTGTGAATGGCAATCATAATGTTGTGAAGGCGTTCATTGACCTCCTCACGTGTCCATGAGAGCCGCATTGAATTCTGCGACATTTCCAGGCCGCTGGTGGCAACGCCGCCGGCGTTTGATGCCTTGGCCGGGCCGTATAGTATCTTTTTATCGATGAATAGTTCAGCAGCTTCCGGCCTGGTCGGCATATTGGCTCCTTCTGCGACGAGGATACAACCGTTCTTCAGGAGGGTTTTCGCATCGTTCTCGTCTATCTCGTTTTGTGTTGCACTGGGGAAGGCGCAATCGCATTTAATTTCCCAGGGGTATTTGCCCTCACGATATTCTACGCCGAACTTAGCGGCGTATTCCTTGATGCGTCCGCGCCGTACGTTTTTAAGCTCAAGGACAAAGGCAAGTTTTTCCTCATCGATTCCAGCCGGGTCATATATTGTTCCGTTGGAGTCGGAAAGGCTGACGACTTTTGCGCCAAGTTGATTAAGTTTTTCTACGGTGTATTGTGCGACGTTTCCAGAACCTGAGACTGTACAAACTTTATCCTCGAAGCTTTCGCCTTTGGTTTTCAGCATTTGTTCGGCGAAATATACACAGCCGTATCCGGTTGCTTCGGGACGAATGAGCGAGCCGCCCCATTTAAGGCCTTTACCGGTAAGGACACCGGTGAACTCGTTGCGAAGACGTTTGTATTGGCCGAACATAAATCCAATTTCCCGACCGCCAACTCCGATATCGCCTGCCGGGACATCAGTGTCAGGACCGATATGACGGAAAAGCTCGGTCATAAAACTCTGGCAGAATCGCATAACTTCGCTGTCGCTTTTGCCTTTAGGGTCGAAGTCTGAACCGCCTTTGCCTCCGCCCATCGGCAGGGTGGTGAGAGCGTTTTTGAATATCTGCTCGAACCCGAGGAATTTGAGGATGCCGGCATTAACAGTGGGGTGGAATCTTAGGCCGCCTTTATATGGTCCAAGCGCGCTGTTGAATTCAAACCGGAATCCCCTGTTGACGTGGATATTTCCCTTGTCATCCTGCCATGGCACGCGGAACATAATCTGTCTTTCCGGCTCGACAACCCTGTCAAGGATTTTGGCATCGACGTATTCGGGATGTTTTTTGAGGACTGGCTCCAAACTATCAAGCACTTCTTTTACGGCCTGATGGAACTCCACTTCGCCGGGATTACGTTTTAGAACTTGCTCATAAACGGTCTTTATAATAGTGTTTTCAGCCATTTGAGAGATCTCCGAAAAATAAATTTCTATCTTCTATGACTAACTTTTATAATAAGTTACGCTAATGAAAAATCCAAGTATTTGTTTTGAATACGGCTCAAAGATGCAATAATATATACTATTTAGATGACGTTTAGCAAAGGATTAATAATAATATAATTTATTAGATAGGCTTATAATGCATATAGAAACGTTAAAGATATTCTGCGATTTAGTTGAGCTGGAGAGCTTCTCAAAAACCGCTGAAAAACATTTTCTAAGTCAATCTGCGGTTTCTCAGCAGCTTGCACAACTGGAACTGGTTCACAAGGTTCAACTGCTGGACAGAAAGAAAAGGCCTCCGGCCCCGACCGCAGCGGGTCAACTGCTTTATGACGCCTGCAAGGACATCATTGGAAGATACGAGCAATTCAAAAGAGAGCTGAACGCTTTGCAAAAACCTTCCGCAGGAAGAGTCAACGTGGCTGCGATATACAGTATCGGTATGCATACTCTTCCGGACTATGTTAAAAAATTCATGGTCAAGTATCCGGATGTTAATGTCCATATTGAATATTTAAGCTCCGGCCGGATTTATGAATTGGTTCTGTCCGGCGAAGCAGATATTGGTCTTGTAGCTGTTCCAAGAAGAGATAAAAGACTGGAAGTGTATGATTTTATTGATGAGCCGTTAGTTTTGGTCTGCAGTCCTAAGCATCCCTTAGCAGGTGAATCACAAATCGATGTCCATAAAGTGCAATTTGAGAAATTCATCGCCTTTGAGAAAGATACTCCCACCCGCGGCCTGATAGACAGTATCCTACAGCGTTACAGTATTTCTGTTCGCCCTGTGATGGAGTTCGATAATACGGAAACCATTAAACGAGCGATAGAGATAAACGCGGGGATAAGCATATTGCCTGAGAACACGATAGTCCAGGAAGTCAGCAGCGGAACAATAAAGGCGATACCGTTTTCGAATGAGAGATTTATCAGGCCGACCGGCATAATCGTTCGCAAGGATAAACTTTTGGGGATGGCCAGCCGGTACTTTATTGAGCTGCTTCGCAAAAAATCGTAAAACGAGATACGAGGTATGTCTATCAAAGCTGTGATATTTGATTTGGATGGGACGATAACCCAACCGTTTTTTGACTTTGATGCCATTCGTGAAGAGATGGGGCTGGATAAAAATTCCGGTCCAATTCTGGAATCGATGCAGAAGATGTCGCCGAGTCAGCGCAAAGATGCAGAAAGGATATTGCACTATCACGAAGAAAAGGCGGTGATGGAATCCAAGCTTAACGACGGCACCAAGAAAACACTTGAATCGCTTCGCAAGGCAAAAATTAAAATCGGGATTTTGACACGTAATAAAAGTTACAATGCGCTTGCTATCGCTGAAAAGCACGGACTGCAATTCGATGCTATTGTTGACAGGGACGACGGTCCGGTCAAGCCGGATGCATTCGGTGTGCTGCGGATATGTGAGAAGTTTGGCATAAGGCCGCAAGAAGCCTTAATGGTCGGCGATTATCTTTTCGATTTGCAGTGCGCCAAGGCCGCTGGCGCTGTTGCGGTACTTTTGACCAATCACGAGCGGGCGGATGAATTTGCAAAGCAAGCGGATTTTTGTATTGAAAGAATAGACCAGATACTTGAGATTGTTGAGAAATCAGATGACAGGAGTAAAATCGGCTGATGAATGAAAAGATAATAACGAGAATTTTTTATCTGTCGGCAGCAACAATGGGAGTGTGGGTGGTGAGCTGTTTGGCTAAACAGACAGATTCTAATTTGGCGGCTAAGCCGCAGGTAGAAATAGTTTTGGAACAATTAAAGAAGCAAACCGCCGAGCTGAAATCTTACCAGAGTCATATTGAATATAAATTCATTCAGCCGTTATTGGAATCAGAAACGCTAAAGAAGGGCGTTCTGTATTATCAAGGGTCGCAGGGGAAATCGGCGCTGAGGATAAATTTTCAATCGCTTAAGCAGGATGAGGAAGAGGAACAGAAATACATCGAGCAGTATATTTTCGACGGCGTCTGGCTGACGCTCATTGACTACCAGATTAAAGAAGTCAAACGTTATCAGAGGGCTGAGCCGGACGAGCCGGTTGATGCTTTTGAGCTGGTCGGGGCAAGTTTTCCCATAATCGGCTTTAGTAAAGTGGAAGACCTTAAAAAGGAATTTGAAATAGGGCTGGTCGAGTGGGTTGAAGCAAAGGAGTTTATTCAGCTGCATTTGAAGGTCAAGGCGGATTCGACTTATAAGGACGATTATACTTCTATTGACTTCTGGATTGATAAGAAGATGCATCTGCCGGCGAAAATTGTCGCGGTTTCAACCGAAGACGATATTTATGAGATAAAATTTCTTCAGCCGAAGGTCAATGAGAAGATTGATAAAAAGATCTTTGACTTAAAAATCCCTGACGGATTCAATGTTGAAACAGAGCCGCTTAAATAAGAAAGACAAAAATAAATAGAATGGAAAGGAATGAAAATGGCAAAAGGGATAGTTGTTTATTATTCGAGAAGCGGAAATACGAAAGAAATGGCGGATCTGATAGCCCAGTCAATGAATGAGGCCGGTCTGCCGACCGACTGCAAATCTGTCGAGAAGGTCAAGGCAGATGACCTGCTCAAATATGACGCGATAGTCATCGGCTCGCCGACCTATTACGGCCATATGGCAGGGCCTATTAAGCAGTTGTTCGACGACATGGTTGCCTTCCATGGCCAACTCGACGGCAAAATAGGGGCGGCCTTTAGCAGCGCAGCAAATATCGGCGGCGGTAACGAAACTACAATCATAGGCATAATAGAAGCGATGCTCATCGCCGGTATGGTTGTCTGGGGCGACCCGCAAGGCGATCACTACGGGCCGGTATCTATCAGTAAGCCCGATGAGAGGGTTAAACGGCAATGCCAGCGGCGGGGGCAGAGAATTGCAGAATTAACGAAAAAACTCCATTAAATTTACGTTGTGAAGGCACCAGGGCACAAATGGATAGGGGGAAAGTTGTATAAGTGCTTATATATTATGGTCTTAAGCGGTTTTTTGCCTTAATGGTAAAAAGTGAAAAAATGTGTGTTTTTTTGCGAAAAAAAGCATTTTTCTTTGACAAAATGACGGCGGGCGGTTAGCTTTTTAGCGTTTTTAGCTGGAAAATAGCAGTTTTAACCTACGAAGTGGAGGTTTATTTTGATGCAAGAGTATGAAGCTCTAAAAGCACTGGTTGCAGAAACAGAAGCTGACATCAGCAAAGCCGAAGGCGGAAACAAGGCAGCAGGGACGCGCGTCCGCAAACAAATGCAGAAGATAAAACAAGCTTCTCAAGTTGTTCGCAGCCGCATTCTCGAAATCAGGTCAGCCGAGTAGATTAGCACTAGTAATTGAAAACACGGACGGTTGTGCATATTTCAGTCTGGTTCCGACCGGATAGTCGGCTTGTTGAAACCGGCGGGATAGGGGTGTTTTGAGTGCGCAGAGCGTTTCAGTATAGGTTCAGTTATGCCACCTGCATTATTGTTTGATTTAACTCAAATAGACCTTACGGCAAAGCCAGTCTTCGACAAAGAATCGATTGGCAAAGTAAATCCCCAAAGGTTTGAGATGCAACAGCTTGATGGTATCCTTTGGTATGACAAAGAAAAAATGCTGGTTCTGGGTTATAAGGATATAACGGAGAACGAGTTCTGGATTCGGGGCCATATTCCCGGTCGGCCGCTGATGCCGGGGGTGATAATGATAGAATGTGCAGCGCAGCTGCTCAGCTTCTTCGTCAGGTATATTTTAGGCGAGGATGTTTTCATAGGCTTTGCAAGCATCGATTCCGCTAAGTTTCGAGCAACTGTTCTGCCGGGACAACGACTGCTGCTATTGGGCAGAATTACGAAATTCCGGCCGGGGCGCAAATATGACGCTTATATTCAGGGCATTGTCGATGATAAAATGGCCTTTGAGACCGAGGTTTCGGGAATGGCGGTTTGAATTGTAGTGAAATTGGTGTGGCAGGTGTAATTGTTCTGCATATCGCCATCAGTGCCAATTACCTCTCATACACTGCCTAACCGGTCGTGGAGGTAGAAGAATCTGGCCGCATTGTAACTGCCGTTATGCTGCGCTAAAATCTGTGAATCTGCGTAAATATATGTCTTCTTGATAGCCATATTGTCATTCGGGTCAAGCTCAAGCAATATCGTAGGCAGTTCTCCGAAGATGTCAACTTACAAAGTCTCCGAATCATTACGCCTCTACACCATCAATCCCAAAACCAATACTTCCAAAGGGCGCCTAAAAATACTATTAAAAAATTAACACCTACAACGATAGGAAGAAGTAAACGTTTAATAATAATCGCACCGTTTCTAACCTCACGAACAAGAACAGATTCAATGGGATTCTTGTTGTTTACGAAACAGACTGTTTCATCCTCTAATGAATAAGGGCCTTTAACCTCTTTTCCGGCTTTTCTTGTCTTTTTTATTTCCTCTTTTTCCTTCCCGCCTATTACCTTATTTTTCTCTACAATATTGTACCTGCTGGATGTATATAGACTTCCTTTGTATTCATACTCGTAAGAAATAACCCGATAGAAAATCGGAGGGTTAGCCATAGGATGAACATCTAACTTCACATTTTTTATTAGGCAGGGCACCTCAATCCAATTCTTAACTCCTTTCACATCTTTGTTTGTCTTCGACAAGGTGAGCAAAAACCAAATAACACAAACCGACACTACTGTCGCAGAGACTATCGCTTGTTTTTTATATCGACTCTTATAATGTCTGTTCTGTTCTTCTCGTTCCACAATCAATCCCGGAGGAAACGTTCACCCCAACTACTGAGATAATTCTCGAAATTTTTCATTGACGGATCATCAAGCAGCCAATCCAAATTGCCACTAGCTATATCCCCTGCCAGATAATCACCAAACTTAATTAACTTGTCCTGAAGTACGGTATCCGTCAGGTTCGAACCAACAAAGTTTACAATACCAACAATTCCGCGTATGCCGGCCCGTGTTAATCCTCCTTCAAACTGTGCCATTAAGAGTTCTGCCTGAATTGCCTGATTCATGCCCATAATATTAAATATCTCACTTGCTTTCGCTGATTCTCTAAATAACGTTGTTGAAAACGCACAATCCAATTTTCGAAGACTACCCAGAATACCGTTAACTACAAGAGTTTCCGCATAGCTTATCTCTCGCCCACTCGGATCAGTGTGGTTTATCGGGTTATTTAAACAATACAGATATTTGTGCAGCGTCAACGGTTCTTCGAACTTGCCAGATTCCGGGTCTCTTCCCGTAAAGCGCATCAGCGCAGGGTCGTATTGGCGGGCGCGGAGATAGTATTGGTTGATTTCACTGTCGTAATACTGTCCAGTATATTTAAAACTATTCTCTGTGTTCTCTGTGCACTCTGTGGCAAAGGATTCACCGAAGGGATTATAGGTGTAACTATTTTGCGTTGCACCTTGATTGTTGATAACAAGTCGCGCGCTGCCTAAACGGTCGTGGAGATAGAAGAATCTGGCCGCATTGTGGCTGCCATTATGCTGGGCTAAAATCTGTGAATCCGCGTAAATATATGTCTTCTTGATAGCCATACTGTCATTTGGGTCAAGCTCAAGCAATATCGTAGGTAATTCTCCAGATATGTCAACAACATACTTTCTTCGCGTCGTTGTCTGGCCTGAAACGGTCGATTGCCGCCAGACGCGGTTGCCGAACGGGTCATATTTTAGCGAGATTGAATCAGAGCCGGCTGTCGCAGAGCGCAGCTTGCCTTCCCAGTTGTATACGAAGGAGAATGAAGGCTTGGCGGTAAGCCGGCCGTTTTCGTCCCACGTAAGCGCATCATTGCCGGCCTTGGTCATAATGTCGCAGTCGTAGATATCGCTGTCGCCTGCGGTTTTATCGTATTCGTAATCGGTATCGACGCTGTTGAGAGTCTTTGTTTCTATTACGAACTCTAAAAGATATGCCAAATATTCAATAGCCCCAAGGGGATTCGAACCCCTGTTGCCGGGTTGAAAACCCGGTGTCCTAGACCGGCCTAGACGATGGGGCCAAGCATTTTATTCCATAGTGATGGCTTCGACGGGGCAGCTATCAACACAAACGCCGCAATCGATGCAAGCGTCAATATCCACTACCGCCTTACCATCAACCATCTTTATTGCCTCACTCGGGCACTCTGGAACGCAGGATTCACAACCTGTGCATTTTTCTTTGTTTACTTTAGCAGGCATTTTCATAACCCTTTCAAAAACGAATAAAAACCTACCATATCCCATAAGGGATGCCTTCCGGCATAAAAGACGAAATGTTACAGAATTATGTTCATATTACAATATAAATTTTTACAAATCAAGGGGATTGCCCCAATTTTTGAGGGGGAAACGGATGATTTGGGTCTCCTGTTCCTGGCTTTAAGCCTGAGGATGTCAATCATCGGTTCTGAAGGGCGAAGCGGGGAGGCCCGTCTGATTATATAAATTTGCGCCTTCAGGATTGTCGGCCCAGGCATAGCGGACGGCAACAGGGTTGGGCACAGAGTTGTTCCAGACGATGATTTTGTCGCCTTGGATTTTGGCATTTGCCCAGACGAATTTTTTGTCGGCACCGGCAATGGCGAAATATTTCAGGTTGCTGTCTTTTGCAATTAAGCCGCCGTCGGTATTTGTAAACGTGAGAGTGATTTTGTTGCCATCTGTTGTCATAGATTGGTAAATCGGGCCTGAATAGATGACGTCTTTCTCGCCATAAGCGAGGTTTTCGGCAGCGAGGGCGAGGCGTTTGCCGACGTCTTCCTTATTCAAGGGATGAATATCATTCCATTCACCGATATCGATGGTGACAGCCATTGCAGTGTTGGGGATAGCGAGAGTTTTAAGCTGAGCTTCCCGTAGTTCTGCCCAGCCGCTTTCGGAGGGCTGGTCTTTAGCTGCCATGAAAGAGGTCAGCTGGACATACAGGAAGGGGAAATAGCCCTGGTTCCATTTTTGTCTCCAGTCGGCTATCAGAGTGTAGAAGAGTTTTTGATATGCAGACGGATTTCTGCTGGCGTTGGATTCGCCCTGATACCAAATCACACCTTTAATGGAGTAATTGAGGAGCGGGGCTATCTCTCCATTATATAAGCCTACCGGCTGCCAACGAACAAAGGTCGTCGGCGGGATGGGGTCCATAGTGACACCTAATTTATACTGCCACATGCCTTTTAAGTCGATAGTCTGGCCTGCCCCAACCAACTGGTAAAGTTTCTCGGTGACGAAGCCGCCGCGTGCCCAACTGTTACAGTTGATGACCCTTACGACGATGGTATTTTTGCCTTCCTTTAGGAGGTCGGCGGGGATTTTGTATTTTCTGGGGGGCCATTCGTAGGTGATTGCTCCGACCTTTTTGCCGTTAAGGTAAGTTTCGTCGCCGTCGACAATTCTGCCGAGCCAAAGCCGAGCGGGTTTTCCGGCCATAGAGGCAGGGACATTAATATCTTTTCTGAACCAGACGACGCCCTTAACAGGGCCGAGGGGGCCATCAGCCCAGTGGCCGGGGACATCCATTGTTGCCCACTGCGAGGCATCATAGGTTGGGTCGAACCATGGTTTTTCGCCGGGAGCAATACCTTTGTCGGTCTGGTTGAGACGGCCATACCAAGCATCACTGGCAGCCTTATCTCCATCTTCGACTTGCTTAATGTAGGCGGGGTCTTTGAATTTTTGCAGTGTTGCAAGGTCCTCCGGAAAGGCCTTTAAGGCGTCCTCGCTCATCCAGGCCTGTGCCGGCGAGCCGCCAAGACTTGCATTTATAAGGCCGATTGGGACGTGGTATTTCTGGTACAATTCCTTTGCGAAAAAATAGCCAATGGCTGTGAATTTAAAGATAGTTTGGGGATTAGCCGATGCCCAGGTGCCCGATTCGAGGTCATCATGGGGGGCGTCGAAGTAATACTTATCAGGAACCTCGAATTGCCTTATAGAGTTATTGTCGGAATTAGTTATTTCGTTGGGGTATTTATCTTTTACCCTTTCCATTGTCAGTTCCATATTCGATTGTCCGGAGCAGACCCACACATCGCCGATGAGGATATTTTTCAGGGTTATATTGTTGGCGGCTTTAATTTCCATATTGTAAGGGCCGCCGGCTTTTGATGGAGAAAGCGTTGCCGTCCATTTACCATCTGGGTCGGCTGCGGCGGAATACATTTTACCGTTAAAGTCGATGGTTACCTTTTCGCCTGCGTCGGCCCAGCCCCAAATTTTTACATTAGCGTCTCTTTGTAACACCATACCATCGCTGACCAGTCGCGGAAGCCTGACATTGCAAAAGGCTATCTGACAAATCAGCAATACATAACAGCATAATGCCGAGCCAAGTGTTCTTGCATTCAAGTTCATAAACAATCTCCATTTGGGTTTTTATTAGTTGAAACAAGAAAGTTATTTTGGGGCGAATTTTTTGCGGTAGTCCAAAGGGCTCATTCCTTTTTGCTGCTTGAAATAACGAGCAATATTATTAGCTGCATAGGGATACCCCAGTAACTTTGCAATCTGGGACACGGATAAATTTGTGCCAATCAACATATTAGCCATCTGATTAATGCGGGTATATTTGATTTCTTCGTGTATTGAGTGGTTTAGGACTTTGCGGAAATGCTGCTCGAGGGCTCTGCGAGAGAGGCCAACCGCCTGAGCAACATCGCCGACCTGGATTATCTCTCTGGAATGCCTGCGAATAAAGCTGATGGCTTCTGCGACATCCTTGTCTTCTATGGCCATAATGTCCGTAGATTGTCTAGTTACGACGTGCAAAGGCAAGATGGTAACTTCTTTTTCATTTTCTGTTATTTTCTGGTTCCTCATCAGCTTATCGAGGATTTTCGCAGCTTCGTAGCCAGCTCTTTCGGTGCTTAAAGCTATGCTTGATAACTGTGGATAAGAGAAATTGCAGATTAATTCGTCGTTGTCAACGCCGAGAATAGCCACATCGTCGGGGATTTTACATTCTGCGATTTTACAGGCCGCCAGTATATCCAGGCCACGGTCGTCATTACAAGCCATCAGGGCGACAGGCTTTGGCAAAGACTCGAGCCAGGCGGCGATGAGGGACTGCTCTTTGGCTGGCTTGCGCAGATGCTTTGCTCCTGGTTGCTGGTAAACAGAAGTCTGGAAGCCGGACTCGGCGAGGATGCGTTTAAAACCATCGCACTTTTGCTGAGACCAAATCATATCGTCGAAGCCACAGTAGGCAAAATTTCTGAAGCCGCGTTGAATAAAATACTCAGCTGCCATACGACCAGCGTCGATTTCATCGGTGGAGAGGCGACAGGCTTTGTGTTTTGGCTTATCCAAACCGCAAATAACGGCCGGTAGGCCTAGATTAACGATACTGTCAATGAAATCAGGGTCCCAAGTGTGGGCAATAACGCCGTCCGCATCTATGTCCGTGAGCCATTTGTGCGATTTTTCTTTGTCCTGTCTGTAGAACTCCGGCTTCATATAGTAGAGCCAGTGCCCGTGAAGGTTGGAATACTGGATAATGCCGTGGAGCAACCCTCTGCCGAAGCTTCTTGACCTTTCGATGATTAATATAACTTTGGGAATTTTTAACATATATTTGTTATTATACTATATCTTTCTATGCTGTGTCTATAAGGAATTATGCGCAAAATGATGTTATTTTTGCGCATAATAACGGCCCGTTTGGGGCCGGAGTATGTATAATTACTATAGTGTGCTATTAGGCTATATTACTGCTGTTATTTAATGCCGTGTTTGCAACAGGGTTAATCCTCGTGTCGAGCATAAGCAAGAGGAGCACTTTGGGTGAAAGTTGAAGAGGAAGGTGTTCGTTGATGTTAAGCCAAAAAACAATTAATCATTTCATTAATAAAGCAAATAAACATTTCGTTAATAATTACAATCTAATTTTTTAGGAGAAATACCATGTATAGAAAATTTCTGTTTTTAGCCACTCTCGTCCTGGTGCTAAGCCTGGTATGCAGCAGCTACGGCGCAGATACCACTGCTCCAAGGCCGGTCCCTGCGAAGTGGCGGATTGTCCCGATAACACTTGGGCCAACCT
>JAQTLP010000015.1 GCA_028714855.1 Phycisphaerae bacterium
TTGAAGCCGTTGCCCCATTGGGTCAGAACACTATTTAGGGTCAGACTTTGGGTCCGAGGAAAAATGATTCTTTACCATTTATGGAGACTTGACCATGTCGCCAAAACCGCTTAGATGCAAAAAGTTGTTCACTGGGGGTTACTTTTCTCTTTATTGTCATTCCTGCGCAAGCAGGAATCCACTTTTCGTCATTGCGAGCGCAACGTGGCAATCTATGTTTTCTCAAATCTTAAATTTCTAATCTTAAATCTTCCCCGCCTCACCGCGGCGAAACCAAGAGTTTGCTGTCCCAAGCACAGTTAAAGAAATCGAAGTGTCGAATCCAAAGAAATTTGGTGTAGAGCAAAGTAACAAGCACAAACATAGATAATGCTTTACTTTATCGTACAAGAATCACATTACCCGTCAGGTGAATGTTTAAATCAACTACCGTGTTTGGGCATCAACTAAATAGGGTTCCTATGAGGGCAACTCAATCGGTTCTCTGGACTCGGTATTTGAAGTTGCATTTTTTGGTTTTCGGTCTTGAGAAACGGCGCAGCAATAAAAAGAACAACCGAGACCATTAGAATTATTAGCCCGTTTCTTAAGCACTGATAAGCAGCTTCATTGCGCAAATGCCGAGCCAAATTTACTTTCTCCTGCGCAGCAAGCGCAGCGATCTTAACTTCATCGTTATCTTTGGATTTTAGGACAAAATCTGTACCGTAACCGTACAGGGGAAGTGTCCTTAATGCACCAAGGGCAAGAACACCCCCCATGATTGTATACAGAACCGATAAACCCGAGATACTTGATACAAGTAGTTTTAGTGTCCCATTATCCAACATCTTTGAGTAATAACCACCAATCGAACCAAGAATCGTTAGTGCAATACTTATCGAAACCGTAAACTTGACGGTTTTTTCATCTATCGACTTTGCTCTTTCGTGCTCTTCCCTAAGACGTCTAGTTAGAGATTCTTCGTCAAGCTGATGATATAAACCATATTCTCCGTCTTTGTTGCCAATGCCCGGATACGCCGCTTTTCTCAGAATCCTTTTCGAATGAAAATAAAAAAATACAAATGGGAATAACTCCTCAAATAGTCGTTTCACATAAATATTCCTCATGAGTTACCTCGTGCGAGCCATTCCGCCACTGCCAAATCAATACACCTTTTGTCACTATTCAACCATCCCCACTCGCCTGTTGGATTGATTTCAAGGAATACAAAATCATCACCTGTTTCGAGCAGGTCTATGGCTCCAAAGGCTAATCCCAATTTTCTCACTAGATTTTTGCATGATTCCTTAACTTCTAACGGCAAGTCAAAATCTATATACTGCAATCTTTCTTTTGGCACCTTGCGCCAATCACCTTTAACAGGTATCCCGTCTTCCAAAATTCTTACTGCCCAGACATGATCACCAACCACCGTAATGCGACAATCGACTTTTGGCTCAATACACTGCTGAACAATTAAAGGCGCAGAGGCAATTGATTCATCGGTCAATTCGTTCACATCACATTCCGTAGTATATGTAAAAAGACAATCGTTTCCCTCACGTATTAGTACCGTATCTAGTGACTTCACTATCACTGGATTAGCCAACTGCTTTTTAAACTGTTCGCAATCGTTACCTACCAAAGTAGAAGGCACTTTAAAACCACACTGCCAAGCAACCATCAACTGATAAGGCTTACTCTCAGCTAGATATGTTGCTTGTGGCCAATTCATCCATCGAATACCCTCAAATATACTGAGCGCTCTCAGAAAAGCACTCCACTGAGACCGTAGTAATTGGTCTTCTGACGATAGAGGATTGGGTGGGGTGTTGCGGAGAAATACAGGTTGACGAAACCAGATGGCTCTGAGGGATTTGGATGTTCCTAGAAGCTCCCCATTTCGCACAACCGATAACGATGGCTTAACTGGATCAACTGTAAACCGATAATTAGGTAAATCTTCACGGTTTACACGTGCACAACTGATTTCTAAATCCTTCAGCCTGAGAACAACCATGTCAGCGGAAAAATCATATAAGCTTGTAAGTAATAAAACTTCAAAGCTCATTCGCCTTTTTGGTCCTCTCCTGTTTCTTGGTCACATTTTTTCGATACGGAATGAACTATAAACTCTTGGGTTCTTACCAATGGCAAACCCTGATGACACCAATAACCTTGCTCGTTGTCATACGTCGCCTCTTCGGGTAATTTAGGTGCTTCCGTATATCTGCGACGAGTGGAATGTGCCAATAATACGTGCTCTGCCATATCAAATAGTCCTCCCGTTCAAATAAAAACCCTCTAAAATAGTAATACACAACGCTTTTTGATTAGTAGTTCAGTATAACATGAGGCAGATGTACTGTCAAGGCAAGAAATAGAGGATAGATTTTAGCGTAACTGGGCTTAAAAATCAATCAAATGCGCATATACCTTTTGACAAATCCGCAAATTCCGTAAATTTTTTTTACCCCTTTCCTAATAACGAGTTACGTGGTTTATCCGCCGCAGGCGGAGCATAATTTTCGCATCAATAGCGCAAGTTCCTCCAATTATAGAGAGGCAGTCTCTCTTGAAAGGAATTACTAATGAGCGGTTACCAATAACCAATTAATGCTGTTTATAATTTACTTTTCTTTTTTTCTCTGCGGCCGAAATTTCGGCAACGGAGATTTTCTATTTATAGCGAAAAAATCAATCAAAATGATTAAATTATGCAAAACAAACCCAATTTAGGACAAAGTCAAATCTTTTATAACCCCAATGAAAACCATGTATTATAACGAAAAATTCACTTTGGACACTTGGTCAAAACAAACCCAAACAAAGCCAATTTTACCGGCCTTCGCCGGTAAAATTGCCCTGAGCGTAGCCGAAGGGCCTATTAAAACAAATATCCGCCCCCTTTTTCACATAATCCCTTATACATCAGTCTGTTACGTACGCTTTCCAGCAATTTCCTTGATTTACAGCCCTCGATTTGATACAATAGCTTTGTTTAATAGGGGTGGTTCGATTTGTGAGGAGGTTCGGGTGAGCCCGTGGCTTGAAACTATAGGTATTGTCCTGATAGCTCTGCTGGGTGTTTTTCTCGGCAAACTGTTTTCACGTCCCCGCCGGGCGGTCTATTGGATGGCGGGTTATCTTCTGTCTGTCTCGCTCATTTTCTTTCTGTTAATTATCAGATATTCTAATTCACTCGCCTTCACCCAGCCGTTCGTCTGGATTTCGGCAGGACGTGTAAAGTTTGTCATTTTCTCTTTAGCTGTAACAATGGGCCTGACCGCCCCGCTGTCGCGCCTGCCTTACAAATTTGAGAAGGCCGCTGTATGCGTCCTGATGGTTATAATTGTGTTCTGGTTTTCGGTTTTGCCTTTTCTTGTCCCCGCTTTGATTCAAAACTATCTCGCCAATCTCACTACTCTGTTGGATGCCAACGGCGTTTGCTTTCAAACCACAGATTATACTTGCGCTCCCGCTGCGGCTGTAACAGCCCTGGGTAAATTGGGGCTGACTGCTGACGAAGGAGAAATAGCTATACTTGCTCACACAAGCCCCGTCGTAGGTACTCTGCCGGGCTGTCTCCAGTCAGCGCTTCAGAACCGCTATGGCAGCGAGGGCCTTAAATGCCAGTACCGCCGCTTCGACTCAATTGCTCAGCTAAAGGATGCCGGCCTTACCTTGGCTGTTGTAAAAAGCGCATTTCTGACAGACCACTGCGTCGCCGTCCTCGAAGTCGGGGACAGGATGATTACTATCGCCGACCCTGCCGGCGGAAAAATGTTGATGTCCCACAAGCAGTTTGAAGAAATCTGGCGATTTTCCGGCATCGTCCTGAAGCGTGATTCTACGCAAGGCCGTGTAAGTTAAACACCGGTCTCGTTTTATTCGATGCGTTTCCTGTAAAGCCGCGTTTCCAGAGGCTTTCGGTAACCTGTCCAGTTCGAATCCCCCGGCTCATTGTCAATCGCCGCCGTTACCTGATTTATCTTGGCGTCCAAATCGTCAATATAATTGACCATAAACGCCTCTGGCGTTGCCGGCAGCTTCGGTGAGCCGAATTCGTATTTGCCGTGGTGCGACAAAACAATATGCCCAAGAGCATCTAATATCTCGTCATCAATCTTTGTCCCCTTCGCTGCCACAACCTCAGCCTTTTTATTCAGCAGAAGGTAGCTTTTTGCAACATGCCCGATTAGCTGTCCAGAATCGGTATATGAAAAGGCCATATCGTATGCAAGCTCTTCGGTCTTGCCTATATCGTGGATTAAAATCCCCGTCAGGACCAAATCGCCCTGCACATCCGGATACAAAGGCAGTATCGCGACAGCTACCCGCAGCATATTGTGGGTATGCTCCAGCAGCCCTCCGATATAGCTATGATGTAATGACGCCGCGGCCGGCGCTGTGCAGAATTTCTCCATCAGTTCGGTATCAGCCAAAAATTCTCCGACAAGTGATTTTAATTGACTGTGCTTTATACCCCCCAAAATCTTTTTTACATCCTCGAACATCTGCTTTACATCCTTGCTGGTTCGCGCCAAAAATTCCTCAATGTTGACCTTGCTCGCATCGACGATACCGATGTTATTTACAACAACTTGCAGGTTACTTTGATAAAGCTCGCTTCTTCCCTGTATATGGACAAATCCGGGCTTCGGCAGCGAGTTATAAACTATCTCCGTCGCCTGCCACATCCGCCCGTTCAGCTGCCCCGTCCGGTCGCAAAGGAACATCGCTATATACAGGTCGCCTTTGGTTGTGCTTCGCAGAACCGGCTCTTTTACCATATAAATATCATTGATTGTCTGTCCCGGCTCGATTTCATTGATAAATTTATGCGCCATTACCTTACTCCGTTAAATTGGTTTTGTCATTGCGAGCCCTTTATGGGCGAAGCAATCTCGATTATCAATCATCACTCATCAATTATCAATAAAAAACCACGGCCTATTCCGATACCAAATATAATCTTGCATCCCCGCACATTTTGGGCTATATAATGGGCTTTTAATTAACGCAATACGGAATACGAATTATGCGATACAGCCGGATGTTAATACCGACCGTCAAGGAAGCCCCCGCCGATGCGGAAGTTACCAGCCATAAATTGATGCTCCGCGCAGGCCTGATGCGAAAAGTCTCCAGCGGAACCTACACCTATCTGCCTCTCGGCTGGCGCAGCCTGCTCAAAGTCATCACAATCGTCCGCGAGGAAATGAATAAGGCCGGCGCTCAGGAAATCCTTATGCCCTCTGTCCAGCCGATGGAGCTGTGGCAAAAAACTGGCCGTGACGTTGACTACGGCCAAACTATGGCAAAATTCCAGGATAGGCACGACCACTGGAATGTCATCGCCCCGACAGCCGAAGAGGTCGTTACTACACTGGCCGCTGGCGAGATAAACTCGTATAAGCAGCTCCCGATGAATATCTACCAAATCAGCTTCAAGTTCCGCGACGAGTTCCGCCCGCGTTTCGGCCCTATTCGTTCCCGCGAATTCATAATGAAAGATGCGTACAGCTTCCACGCCGATGAAAAATGCCTCGACAAAGAATACTGGAATATGTATGAAACCTATAAACGCATCTTTAAACGCTGCGGCCTCGGTTACGTCATCGTCGAAGCCGAGTCCGGCGAAATGGGCGGCTCCGGCTCACATCAGTTCACCATCCCCTGCGAATCAGGCGAAGACATAATCGTCTACACCGAAGACTCCTCCTACGCCGCCAATATCGAAAAAGCCGCCGTTGACGCTCTGCCAAAACAAAAACCGCTTGCCAATGTCCCCAAGCCGGAAGAAGTGCACACTCCAAACGTCGGCAGCATTGAAGCCGTCTGCGCCTTCCTCAAGACCCAGCCGAAGGATATGATTAAAACCCTCATTTACACAACCGGAACAGACCAAGAGTATAGAAAAGAACGTGGAGCTTATGAAGCAGACCATAAAGATGAGAACTCTTGGGCTGAACCTATACTTCAAATTGAAAGAAAATTTGCAGTACTCATTCGCGGCGACCACGATTTGAATCCCGAGAAACTAACGCAAATCCTCGGCGGAAAACACGCTGAGCTTGCCGACGAAGCTGCAATCAAAAAAATCACCGGCGCAAAAGTCGGCTTCGCAGGACCAATTGGACTCGCAGGCAAGATTTCTAAATTAATTATCGACCACGCCGTTGCCGCTATGGCCGTCGGCGTCACCGGCGCAAACAAAACTGATTATCATATTAAGAATGTCGTCCCCGGCCGGGATTTCCCGCTCGAAGGCGATAACATAATTGTCGCCGATGTCCGAAACGCCGTCGAAGGCGACACATATAACGGAAAGAAACTGCTCTTCAGGCACGGCATTGAAGTCGGTCAGGTCTTCAAACTCGGCACTAAATATTCAGTCAAACTCGGCGCTAAATTCCTCGACGAAACCGGAAAAGAGCAGCCATGCCTTATGGGCTGTTACGGCATCGGTATAAACCGCATAGTCGCGTCAGCAATCGAGGCAGGCAACGATGCAAACGGCATCATCTTTCCGATAAGCATCGCACCATTCGAAGTCATCGTTACCAGCGTAAATCAGGATGATAAAGAGGTCGTAGGAACCGCCGAAAAAATCTATCAGCAATTGCTCGATAAGAATATCGAAGTCCTGCTCGATGACAGGGACCTCCGCGGCGGAATAAAATTCAAAGACGCCGATTTGCTCGGAATCCCCGTCCGGATTACCGTCGGCAGCAAGTCCCTCAAAGAAGGCAACATCGAAATCAAGCTGCGAAGCGAATCACAATGCCAAAAAGTCCCCGTTAAAGAAGCACTGAATAAAACCGTCGAATTAGTTGACTCGCTAAAAAAGCCGTTGAATTGTTAAACTGGCCGATAAACACAAATGTGGAACTTAAACGCTCCGAAACCTGCTAAGCTGATAATAGGTATCTTGGCCGCTGACCAGGAATGCCTGACAGCCGCCCTCGAGGCGATAAATGCCAATTTCGGCAAAACCGATTTTGTAAGCGACGTCTGGCCGTTCGACCAGACCGATTATTACAAAGAGCAGACCGGCGAAAATATCTTAAGGCAGTTCGTCAGCATCGAAAAACTTATCGACCCCGCCAAGCTTGCCAAAATCAAACTCAAAACCAATAAAATCGAGCAAAAACTCGCCGAACAATCCGCCTCCGACCTGCTCAGGCCGGTCAATCTCGACCCCGGCCTAATCGAGCCCTCCAAGCTTGTTTTAGCCACGACAAAAAACTACTCCCATCGCATATACATCGGCAAAAAAATATTTGCCGAGGTAACGCTTATTTACGATAAGGCCGCCTGGCGTCCCTTCGACTACACCTACCCCGATTACAAGCAGGATTGTTACCACGATTTTTTCAGTAAAGTAAGAACGCGATTAGTGGAGCAGTTAAAATCAAAGCATTAATTCCACCAGCAGTAACTTTATTGGCCGGCTCATTTATACTGTCGGTCATCTTAACGGGCTTAGTAAGGAAACTGGCCGAGCGCGTCGGCTTCGTCGCTCACCCGGCCGCAGACAGATACCACCGCTCGGTAATTCCCCTCGGCGGCGGAATCGCAATCTTCACCGCTATAACCGCTATCCTGGTTACTGCCGCAATCGCGATAAAAACTCTGCTTGTCCCCGGCCGCCTCCCCTGGCTCGTCGAATCGGCCAAAATCAACCCAGCCGATTTTCTCGGAAAAACAAATCAGCTTGTAATTATTCTGCTCTGCGCTCTTGTCTTGTTCCTGCTCGGCCTCTGGGACGACAAAAAGCACCTCGGCCCATTTTTAAAACTCATCGTCCAGTTCGCAGTTGCGGTAACCGCCGCGTCCTTTGCAGATGTCCGGGTCGAGTTCTTCATCGAAAATACATTAATCACCACCGCCCTTTCCGCCTTCTGGATAGTCCTGATTATTAATGCCTTTAACTTTCTCGACAATATGGATGGCGCCTCCGCAGGCATCGCCGTAATAGTCGCCTCCATTTTATTCACCGCGGCCGCCGTAAGCGGCCAGGTCTTCGTAGGCGGACTGGCGCTCGTCTTCATAGGGATATTGCTGGGCTTTTTGGCGTTTAATTTCCCCCCCGCCAAAATCTTCGCCGGTGACGCCGGCTCGCTCGTAATCGGCTTTTTTTTGGCGATGTTGTCCCTGCGCACCACTTATTACAACCAGGCGCAAAGCGGCCGATGGTATCCGGTTTTTATCCCGCTTATCGTTATGGCGGTCCCGCTTTATGATTTTATCAGCGTAACTATCCTCCGTATAAAACAGGGTAAAAGCCCCTTCGTCGGTGACACCCAGCATTTTTCCCATCGGCTGAAAAAACGCGGCCTGTCCGATACCCAGACTGTTTTGTCCCTGTATCTGGCCACGCTCTGCACCGGCCTCGGAGCTACTTTCCTTTATCAGGTTAATCTCGCCGGAGCGTTCCTAATCTTCGCTCAGACGTTTATGATTTTAGCCATTATCGCCATTCTCGAAACTACATCGGGAAATGAAAAAAATGCCGCTTGATTCAAACTTATCAAAAAGTAAAGGACAGGTGATTTTAGAATACATCACCCTTGCTCTCTGTCTTTGCGTGATTGCTCTTCGCGCGACCTACACCGAAGGCCCTGCAATGCAATCCATCTCCCCCTCCAACCTGAACAACAACCTCTACAGTCTGTCCGTATCAGCCGTCCTGTTCTTCGCGTTTACGTTCTGGCTTACATACAGCTTCTGCTCTAAAAGATTTTTATACCGTATCACTGCTGTCGAAATCGGCTTGTTTTTGTTCTGCATAGCTGCTGTCATTGCCGCTTTCGCCGCCTCGAACAAACGCGCCGCGATTACAGATGCTGCCTGTCTCATCGCGCCTGTGCTGATGGCGATTCTCTTGGTGCAGATATTGGATTCCCCCTCGAAGATAAAATTGGTGTTGGTAGTTATTGCCGCTCTGGGGGTGGTCTCCGCCTACCAATGCACCGACCAGTTTCTCACCAGCAATCAGGCAATGATTGACCAATATGAAAAAGACCCCCAGACTATCCTCGAACCGCTCGGCATACAAAGCAGCTCTTTCCAGCAGTTTCTTTTCGAGCATCGCCTCTATTCAAAAGACGTTCGCGGCTTTTTCACTACCGGCAATTCCGCCGGCTCATCCGCAATTTTGGCTTCCTTCGCCGCTCTCGCTCTATTTATTGACAAATTAAAAAATCGCCAATCCGCGCTGTCTCTTATCGCCTGCGGCCTCACTGCAGCCGTCGTCATTTTCGGCCTTATCATTACCCGCAGCAAAGGCGCAATCTCCGCATCTCTGATTGCAGCGGTTCTTTTTGTTGCGTTTCTTTGTTTCGGCAACTGGCTCCAATCCCACAAAAAAGCCGTATTACTTGTCTGCTTATTACTTTCCATCGTCCTCGGCTTCGCACTTGTTTCCTACGGATTGAATCACGACCGGCTGCCCGGCGGAAACTCGATGCTCGTCCGCTGGCAGTATTGGCTCGCCGCTGCAAAGATGTATGCCGACCATCCCTTCACCGGCGTCGGCCCTGGTAACTTCGCCAATTTTTATACACATTATAAAGCTGCCGCGGCGCTGGAGTCTGTTGCAGACCCCCACAATTTTCTGCTCACTATTTTGACTCAGTATGGACCGCTCGGCCTTGTCGGTTTCTTGGCTTTATTCTTCATACCTTTGTGGAAATCATTTCCCGGCCGGCCGGGGCTTTCTCCGCAAGTTCAGCCGCAGGTGCCCTTCGGAACCCTTGCCGCAATTTACCTGCCGGTCTTATCCGTTGCGTTACTGCTTATCCGGCCGCTGGTTATGCGCACTCCCACCGGCGACACCTTTGAAGTAGCGATGTATCTGATATTCACATTATATGTTGCGCCGCTGATTACATTTATTGTCGGTTTTTGGCTTTTGACGGCATCGCAATATGCTGCACGCAGCACGCAACACGCTATACGCGGTACGAGCATCATCTCTGCTGCTCTTTTTTGTGCTGTCTTAGGTTTACTTCTGCACAACTTGATAGACTTTGCCATTTTTGAGCCGCCCGTGTTTACCGCTTTGTGCGCGATAGTCGCCTGTCTTATTGCATCTAACTCCCAGCAAACTCTTCAGCCAATACTTGTTATAAAACTTCCTCTTCCAGTGAGAATAATATTAGCTGCTTCCTGCCTGCTGCTGATTTGGGGTTTCTTTAATTATGCGCTGGTCCCCGTCGCCAAGACATCGAAACTCAATCAGCAGGCGGTCCGGCAGAATATCCCTTCTGAATATGCTCACCTTATCTTGTACCTTGCAGCCGAAATGGATCCGCTGGACCCGACGGCATTAAACCTGAACGGCAGGCTCTATTTGCAAAATTACAAAGAAACACCGAACGCGCAGCCGGCCCTGCTCAAAAAGGCTGAAGCTTGTTTCCTTGCCGCCATTGCCCGTGATAATGCGGATTTCAAAAACTATGAAAAGCTTAGCGAGGTTTACACACTGCTCACAAACAGCTCACCCGTGGAAGAAAAAACTGATTTGCTGGATTACTCGTTCGACTGCCTTTTGTCCGCCGCCGAGCGATATCCAACCTCCGACCGCCTGCGGTTCGAATTGGCCGAAGTCTCCGAACAATTGGGCAAGACCGATATCGCCGTCGCCCAGTACGAAAAAGCGGTTGAAATTGAAGATGCCTATCGTAATCAGTTTAAGATAATGTACCCGGGACGTGAAATATTCAGCCGGCTCGGCGAGGAAAATTACCAAAAAGCAAAACAGCGGATAAAACAACTCTCCGGGCAGCCGGCTCGATAACCTTATGCGCCGTCTAAACTGCTCAATATATCCTGCGGTATGTCAAAATTAGCGTATGTGTTTTGAATGTCTTCGTGGTCTTCGAATGCTTCCATCAGCGAAATTATTTTCTTTGCTGTCACCGCATCGCTGATGGTAATAGTATTCTGAGGCACCATCGAAATCTCAGATGTCTCGATGGCTATCCCTTTTTCCGTCAGTGTATTCTTCAGCCCCTCATGGATTCCCGCGTCGCACGTTATCTCGAACAGCTCCCCCGTATTTTGCATATCGTCCGCACCGGCGGCCAAAACTATCTCCATAAGCTCGTCTTCGTTTGTCCCCTCCGCCTTAACGTTTATCACACCCTTCTTGCTGAACATCCAGTTGACGCATCCCGTTGTCCCCAGTGAGCCGCCGTGCTTCTCGAAAATCTTCTTAATTTCCGGAGCCGTCCGGTTGTGATTGTCTGTCAGCCCCTCCACCACTATGGCCACCCCGCCCGGCCCGTAACCTTCGTAGTGAACCTCCGAAAAACTAACCCCGTCGGTTCCGCCGGTCCCCTTTTTAACTGCCTTCTCAATCGTGTCTTTCGGCATATTGACGCTCTTTGCCTTGTCGATGGCATACCGTAAAGACAGGTTCGCTCCCGGGTCGCCCCCGCCCGCTCGCGCGGCGACGATTATCATTCGTGCTACCTTGCTCCACGCCCTGCCGCGCTTTGCGTCAACCGCCGCTTTTTTATGCTTTATACTTGACCAGTGAGAATGACCTGACATACCTGCTCCTGACTAAATTATAAAAAACCGGCATTATTATAGTCTCTTCGATGACTAAATGCAACAAACCTTTCTGCGCTCATCCACCAGACGCCGTTCGCATCCGCACCGAATATAACGATGTTCTCGCCGTAATAAAAAGCGTCTTTTTATCTTTGCCGCCGAAACAGACATTCGATGGCTGCTCAGGAACCTCTATCGTTTCTATCTTTTCACCGTTCTTGTTATAAACCGCAACAACATTTGTCGTTAGGTAGATATTGCCCTCGTTATCTATCGTCATCCCGTCCGAACCTTCCGGCGCAAAAAGCTTTTTATTAGACAGCGTCCCGTCCTCATTGATGGCATATACGAACGTCTTGCCTCCGCCGTGGTCCGCAACGTAAAGCGTTTTGCCGTCCGCTGTCCCTATCACGCCGTTTGGCCTGACCATATCGTCGATTACGCGGATAAGTTTTTTATGGTCTGGCAAAAGATAATAAACATATTCGCCCCCCTGCTCCATTCCGACCTTGCCGCCATACCGGGGATCGGTAAAATAAATCCCGCAATTCGCATCGGCCCACAGGTCGTTCGGGCTGTTCAACTGTTTATTATCGTATTTATCCGCCAGCACCTTCCTTCTCCCGTTTTGTCCTATTGACACTACCCGCCGCCTGCCGCCTTCACAAACCAGCAGGTCGCCCTTTTTATCGAAGAATAATCCGTTGGCCCCGCCGGAATCCTTGTCAAACGTTATAAGCTTGCCGTCTAACGTCCACTTGTGAATCCGGTTATTGTGAATATCCGTAAAGAAGATATTGCCCTCCTTATCAGCCGCCGGCCCTTCCGTGAATTTAAACCCGCCCGCCAGTTTCTCTACCTTCGCGCCTTCCGCCGCAACGCTCACCTTCTCTGCACCGCAGCTCACCGCCGCCGACACCGCCAAAACCACACACACTAAAATTTCCCTGCTCATTTCTTTCTCCTTTTTGCCCCCACACAGTCGAACATGTTTCGCCCTCCACATTATCATTTACCCCCTTGCACCGCAAGGAATTACTCCCACGCGGGTTTTTCCCTCACACCGCCGCCCTTTTTTGAGGGTTGCGGTTTGTAAATTATTTTACAAATTTCACGGAACACTTCCCCTCTTTTGCGCATCCTATAACATAGAAATCACCATCCCTCCTCCATATTTTTAGTTGCGGAGGGAGAGGAAAATATGGTATAATATCACACCCGCAGCGAGGAGGCCGTTACTTGGCGGATTCGAAGGAGAAGGAGATATGAAAACGATAATCTCAGCTATCGCACTTGCATCGCTTGTTTTTTGTTTTGCGGGCATAACTAAAGCCGCTACTATTGAGTTTAATTTACTTGATTTGGGCTGCCCGACAACGTTCAGCTATAATTCATCTCGCTGGCGCACAGACATCGACCTCGGTATTCCTGTTAATGAAATATCTCACGTCTATATCGATTGGTCAGGCACATTCACCGCCAGTCTGTTAGCGTATAGTGACGACCCCGCTAACCCATTTCCGATGTATGTGTCTTTAAGCGCCGAATTGGTGACAGGACTTACGTCATACTTCACTAGAATCTTTGGGGGAGAATCCGCCTATCCTGCCCCGCAATCATTTACCGCCGTCTCTGAGCTTTTCAATGTGGGTTCGTGGTCACCGTCAGAACCATATATTAATTTCCGATACAGTGAACTAGTACCATTCGGCAAACCTGTAAATCTTGTTGAGCACGGTTCGCTAACGCTAAATGATGCGACATTGATCATCGAGGGGACATTCGTCCCCGAGCCGGCTTCTTTATTCCTTCTCACCCTCGGCGGACTCTTCCTCAAAAGAGGCCGAAATAACAAATAGGAACAGCCGCTATTTTTTAAATGAGCATCTTTTTCATTTCGCGCAGCGTCCCGGCAAAATCCGCGCATAAAAAATCCCTGTTAATTTAGGCAATCTTTGGCTGAACTTTTCTATAAACTACGAACTATAAATTCTCTGTGAACTCTGTGTTCTCTGTGGCTAATTAAAAATCAATCAAATGCGCAGGGGGGTAAAAAATCATCGAGCATTTTCAACCATTTTCCGCGCATTTTCTCTCACTTTTGCGCGCATTTTTACCCATCTTTACCAATTTCTACCACTTTACACCCACCTAAAAACACCAACTTGCGCGTTTGGTGCTACCCCACGTTACCTAAAGCTCCTATTTTAATATCTCTTTCAACCTCTCCAACTCACCTTTTTTCATATGGTAGCTATGCCCGTCGTCTGGAAATTCGCCGCTCTGAACCTCTTTAGTATAATTCTTAAACGCCTCGATTGTCGCCTCCGCCGCATTGCCGTAACTCTTTGCAAACTTTGGATTTGGCCCCTGCCCCAGCCCTAAAATATCCGGCGCAATCAGTATCTGTCCGTCACAGCCCGCCCCCGCCCCGCAGCTTATCACCGGCACCTCGCTGCGGCCAGTTATAATCTCCGCCACCTCCGTCGCCGCCCCCTCGATTAACAGCATCGCCGCCCCTGCGTTAACCATTTGCTCAGCAAGACTTATAAGCTCCGCCGCCATCTCCGCGGTGGTCGCCTCCGCCTTGAGTTTCCCGATTTTGCTTATGCACTGAGGCCGAATCCCTATATGCGCCATGACCGCCATATTGGCGTCGCTAACTGCTTTAATTACATCGAGATACGCGCTGCTGACCTCGATTTTTATCATCTGCACCCCCGCCTCGACAACGAACCGCCCCGCGTTCTTCACCGCCTCGCTTATCCCGAGCTGATAGCTCAAAAACGGCATATCCGCCACCAGATACACGTTTGGCGCCCCGCGCCGCACCGCCGCCGTTATCGCTACCATAAAATCCATCGTCGCAGGCAGCGTCGAGTCGAAACCCAGCATATGCTGCGCCCCGGAATCACCCACTAATATCATCTGCACACCGGTTTGAGAGACCAGTTTGGCTGTGGTGTAGTCGTAACAGCTTACCGCAGCAATCTTTCGGCCCTCCCGTTTGGCCGCCAGCAAATCCGTAATCGTAATCTTTGTTTCCATATTTTCCCTTCTAAAAACCAAAGAACTAACAGCTGTTCAGTTAAAATATGTGAACATAATCGATTTAGCAAGCGTAAAATAATCTTAGTTTCAAGGCCAAATTCAGCGGTTTTTGGGGATAACAGCAAAAAATGGTGTTTTTCGCAATTAATGGATTGACTATTATTAAAAAAAGTGCTGTTTTCTTGCAAGTTTCCCTAAAGATTTCCTCACTGTCTATTCGATTTAATAGATAAAGGGGAAATAAAACAGCTTGGAGTTTAGGGTCGTTATCATATTGCTTTTCATCACCCTCCTCCGAAGCCAGATTCTGTCGTACAGGGATCTGGCTTTTTTTATCTACCCATTGTTAGTTAAAACAGGTAATTGCAGAGTGCTATGTAGCGTTAAACTGGGAAAAAGGGGTGAGAGAGACAGTTGAGCATATCATAATTGCGTAATCAGGCATCTTCAGCATCATTTCATAGGTTATACTTAATTATTGTTTGCCTCCAACACTGCGCAAAAAAACGCCAGCACATTTCTGCGCTGGCGTTTGACTACTAAAAACTTATCGTTAGTTGCGAATAATTAAGAACGTTTCCTGCGTAACAGGGCTAATCCACCTAAGCCTAACAGTGCAATTGTTGCCGGCTCAGGAGTAATCATGAGGCCGTTAATCGGCATATGCATGCTGCCTGCCCAGTCGGTAGGATCGATCCAGCCGTAAACTGTAACATAGCCAGTTGCCGAAGTAGTTACATAGAAATCAACCATGTTGTTCTCGGTGCCAACCAAATTGTTGTTATCGTTGATATATCCATCGGCCATCACGGAAGCTCTGCCGTATTCGGTTCCCATAGCATCAACCATGGCTTCAGGCATACCGGATGTACCATCGGTCATTTCTGTCGGGGCATAGCCATTCGGATAACCGTTGCTGGTCAGCCAGCTTGTCGGGTTAAGCGTGCTCCAAACTCCGAACTTTGATCGCGGATTGGCTGAATTTGCAGACCATACATTTGTCGCCTCAAAGGACCAGAGTTTTATCCGGTACTCAGTCTCGGGTGCCAGACCGCCGAGTGTGATCTTCAGGTAGTTCATACCGAACATCTTGGCAGTCGCATTGTATTCACCTGTACCGGCAACGAATGACAATCCGCCGCTGCGGCCGCGTGAACCGCCGTTGTTAGCGGGATCTTGGCCTGTTTTGTACGCATCGATTTCGATGGTTGGAATTTCCCAACTCTCCACGTAAAAAGGATTGTTTAAAGTCCCACTTACCGGACCAGTCCAAGAATAACCAGGGCCCCAGCCTTGCCAATCAGCTTTCGGCGCGCCGCCTTCAGTGATGTCAACAAGCAAAGGATTAGCAGCTCCAGCGGGTTCTTCGTCCTCGTTAAACCCGATATAGGCAGCCATTGCCGGCATGCACAGTGCAAGAACAACTAACGCTACAAATAACTTTTTACACATGCTTACTCCTCCTTCTTAATAGTTCAAAAAAGATTCAATTCTACTTTTTTGGCCACAAGCCAAAAAACACCATCTCGTGACTCGACACGCATCCATAATCCAGCACCGGGTGTGGATTCGACCGGTTACACACCGATCGACCGTCACTATATTATGTATGTATGGCTAACACGACTTTTTCGGAAATTGATTCATCCTCCTCCTTGGGAAGGACTTCTCAAAACCCGCAAATTCGCTTGATCATTCAAGTGTGATTCTACCAAATTACCCATTTCCTCGTCAAGAGAAATTCTGGCAAATTTCAGAAAAAATTTCCAGAAAACATGGCGTCACATAACTCATTTCCTTACAAAGCGTTACAAACACTTTAAATGGGCCTATGGCTAAATTTTCTACCCCCCCCCCCGACTATTCCCCAAATTCTTCTGCGGGCTTTGTAAAATAGAGAAGCTGCTTTACCATAATTGTTCGATTTCACTCACGCATGGGCCAATCCTTGCAAAAAAACTGGTTTCAGGTATATTATCCTTTGTTAAAATAAAGAAAGGATAATAATATGGCTGACACCGACGCCGTAAGGCAGGCCAAAAAGTTTTATGAGGATGTCCATACAGAAACGCATGGGTTTTTCCTCAAGGGAGCAAGCTCTTTAGATTGGGGAATGAAAAACCGGCTGTCACGGATATTCAATCCCGAGACAGGCAGGACGGTGATGCTGGCAATCGACCACGGATATTTCCAGGGACCTACCACCGGCCTAGAGCGAATAGATTTGAATATCGTGCCGCTGATGCCTTTTGCCGATGCCGTAATGCTCACTCGCGGAATTCTGCGAACCACAGTGCCTCCATGGCTGACCAAACCAATAGTGATGCGCTGCAGCGGCGGCCCCAGCATACTCAAGGAGCTCTCGGACGAACACTTGGCCGTTGACATCGAGGACGCTATTCGGATGAATGTCGCTGCTATTACGCTTCAGGTGTTTATCGGCGGCAAGTTCGAAAGCCGCTCTGTCCGCAATATGACCCGTTTGGTGGATATGGGTTTGCGATATGGCATCCCCACTATGGCCGTAACTGCGGTTGGCAAAGATATGGTGCGAGATGCAAAGTATTTTCGCCTGGCCTGCCGTATTTGTGCCGAGCTTGGCGCCCAGTTCGTAAAGACTTACTATGTGGAGGAAGGATTCGAGACGGTTACCGCTTCCTGCCCCGTGCCGATTGTTATGGCCGGCGGCAAAAAAATCCCAGAGCTTGACGCCCTGACAATGGCCTACAATGCCATTCAGGAAGGTGCTGCAGGCGTTGATATGGGCCGCAACATATTTCAGAGCGATGCGCCCGCAGCAATGATGCAGGCCGTCCGCAAAGTCGTGCACGAAAATCTAAAACCAAAAGAGGCCTTGAAATTATACGAAACGCTCAAAGTCGAAGAACAAAAAGCCAGATAATGAACGAACAATCACTCCAACTGAAAGACAAAGTCGCATTGATAACAGGTGCAGCCGGCGCTATCGGTTATGCCGTAGCGCAGGCGCTGCTGGTAAACGGCTGCCGCGTAGCGGCCAGCGACCTGCCCGGCCAAAAACTCGATGATTTTACGGCAGATTTGAAAAAACAATCGTCGGAGAATGTAATCGGCATTGGACTCGATGTTACCGACAAAGCGTCCGTAACAAGCGGTTTTCAATCAGTCATCGACGCCTGGGGCAAAATTAACATCGTAGTGATAAACGCCGGCATCGCACTGGTCTCAACCTTAATAGAGATGGATATCGAGGCCTTTCGCAGACTGGAAAAGGTAAACATAGAAGGGACGCTCCTTACGCTCGCCGAAGCTGGTCGGCGATTTATAAAACAGGCAACAGGAGGAGACATTATCATTATGTCCACCAAGAATGTTCCCTCTCCCAGCGCCGGCTTCGGGGCCTACAGCGCAACCAAAGCCGCCTGTCATCAATTAGGCCGAATCGCCAGTCTTGAATTTGCCCAATACGATGTTCGCGTGAATATGGTCGCACCCGATGCGGTGTTCTCGGAAGGCAAATACAAATCAGGCCTGTGGGAAACCGTCGGGGCCGACCGAATGAAAGTCAGGGGAATGAATGAAAAGCAGCTTCGCGAGTATTATCGCGACCGCAATCTGCTCAAGACAAGCATCACCGGCAGGGACGTGGCAAACGCGGTATTGTTTTTCGCCGCACGTCAAACACCAACTACCGGAGCTACAATTCCTGTGGACGGCGGCCTGCCGGATGCCGCACCGCGATAAAGCGGCAAAAAGATTATTCCTCCACTTCCGGACACGACATAATATAATCAACGCAATCGCTCAAATTAGCAGTGGCGACAGCAACGGTGCAATCAGCCGCTCCATAATAGAGATTAAGCTGATTTGTTTCTTTGTGAACAATAACACCGGTAGGAAACACCACTCCGCCTACGTCGCCGATGCGTTCATAAAGTTCGCGGGGCCCAAGAACCCACTCGTCGCTGCGGCGCAGAACTTTCCACGGCTCTTCCAAATCCAGCAGAGCTAATCCAACACGGTATATTTGCCCGGCAGTGGTGCTGCGGACACCGTGATAAAACAACATCCAGCCCTGCGCTGTTTCTATCGGCTGACAGGCAAGACCTACCCTGTGACAATCCCAGTAAGCCGAGCGTGTTGGAATCAGCAGTCTATGGTCGCCCCAGTGCTTCAAATCGGGAGAGAAACTAATCCACATATGGGCTTCACCGCGGACAATCGGCCTGTGAATTAATGCAAATCGTCCCTTGATTCTGCGAGGAAGCAAACATGAATCTTTATCTTCAGGTGGCAAAAGAGCACCGAGACGGGCAAAGGTCCTGAAATTTTTGGTAATCGCCAGCGAAACCACAGGGCCGCCCTCGCTGAAAGAGGTATATGTAATGCCGAACTGCTTCTGCTCTTCGAGCCAGATAATACGAGGGTCCTCCAGCCCCCACTTTTCCTCCCGGGAACTCTGGTCGGCCTCCATAGTTGGCGCAGAGTCAATTTCCCAGTCAGTGAATCCATCGGCGCTGCGTGCCACCGTCAAATGTGAGAAGCCGCGCATATCTTCAACGCGAACCAGCAGCAGTACCTCCGTATTTAACTTAACTGCAGCGGGATTAAAGACCGCATTTACAGGATAAGGCCAGATCTCCGGCGTTAGTATCGGATTACCTTCATATCTTTTGAAAAGCCCGTATGCCTTTTTTTGCCTTAAAAGATCGGCCATTGTTTCAGCCCCAAAATATAAAGGGATACTGTGAAATCTTTTTTACGTCGCCTACGTTTTAATCGGCAAGATAAGCAGCTTACCGTAAATTAAAATGCGAATTTTAATTATTGCCGCACAAAAATCCAATTGCTTTCAGGTCTGGTATAATAACAAACTCAGAATCGGCCGGTCAAGTCCGGAGGCTATTGACCGGCAATACTATTTCTGTTACCTTGTTCTGTCTGTAGGAGAACAGTTAAATGGAAATCGACCGTTTAATTCTCGGTGAGTACCAAACCAACTGTTACGTCCTGCGCGAAAATAAAACAGCCAAAGACTGCCTGATTATTGATACAGGTCTGGATGCCGATGAGCTTGTCGATTTTCTCCGGCAGCACAATTTAAATCCCATCGCCGCGGTTCTCACGCACGGCCACGCAGACCACATTACAGGCCTGGCTGCGTTAAGAAGCCGATTCCCGAACATAAAGGTTTACATCCACAAGCTCGATGCCGGAATGCTCACCGGAGAAAAAGATAGTCTCTACTCAATAGCGGGCGTATCGTTCAGCCCAGAACACGCTGACTTTACCGTAGAGGATGGAGACGTAATCAAGCAGACCAATATTAAGCTGGATGTCCTTCATACCCCCGGCCACACGCAGGGTGGCATTTGTCTCTATTCGAAAGATGATGGAATTATTTTTGCAGGTGATACTTTGTTTGCCGATTCGGTCGGCCGAACGGATTTCCCGGGCGGAAACGCCGCACAATTGATAAAGAGCATAAAGCAAAAACTCTGTTCCCTGCCCGATGAAACTATTGTTTATCCCGGCCACGGCCCGCAGACTACAATATCGCAGGAAAAAACACACAACCCCTTTCTGCAATAAATCCCCCCAATCATATCATTCGAAATTCCCGAAGTATTCCGGTTTGCCGTCATCGCTGTCGTAACGTGTCGTATCTTCCTCCTCCGCGTCGACTCTGATTCGTTCGATGCGCTCGGCCCGTTTGCTTATACTGTCGATGGTAACCAGAATCGCGCTCATTTTCACATCGCCGGTTGCTATTTCAAAAGGCACCGGCATCCGTGTCCTGAATGCCTTTAAGACATTCTCAACGCCTCGGCCAATCACCGAATCATAAGGGCCGGTCATCCCGATGTCGGTAATATACGCCGTGCCCTTAGGTAAAATTTTCTCGTCGGCCGTTACTACGTGCGTATGGGTGCCGAAAACACAACTCACCCTGCCGTCAAGATGATAGCCCATTGCAATCTTTTCGCTGGTGGCCTCAGCATGGAAGTCAACGAATATGACGTCGGCTTGCTGCTGAAGCTGCGGCAGAATCTTATCAATGGCATTATAGGGACAATCGGCCGGCTTCATAAACAAACGGCCTATCAGAGAAACGATACCTACGGTCGGTCCCTTGGCTGTCTTATAAATCCCAAAACTTCTGCCCGCGGCCAACTCAGAAAAATTCGCAGGACGGGCTATATTGTCCGTCGTCTCCAGCGTCGCAACAATCTCCCTTTTGCGGTAGGTATGGTCACCCAGTGTAATCAGGTTCACGCCGTATCTCAGCAGTTTGGTATATATTTGCGGAGTCAGACCAGAACCGCCGGCAGCGTTTTCTGCATTGGCTATCACGCAGTCGATACTTTGCTCTCTGACTAAAGACTTTAGTTTCTCGGCGAGGATTCGTCTGCCCGGCCTGCCTACAATATCACCGATACAAAGTACATTTATCTTCATAGTTCGTAATCACTCCGACCACCTGCTATTTCGCATACTCGATACAGCGGAGCTCTCGCAGCAGCGTTACTTGGATTTCGCCCGGATATGCCATTTCACTTTCAATCTTGTTGGCAATATCACGTGCGACTTTCATTGCCGATTCGTCATCAACTTTTTCGGCGTTCACGATTACACGTATTTCGCGGCCGGCCTGAATTGCATATGCGTTCTCAACGCCCTTAAAGCTGTTTGCTATCTCTTCCAGCTTCTCTAAGCGTTTTATATATCTTTCGAGTGTTTCTCTTCTGGTCCCGGGCCGCGACGCGCTAATCGCATCGGCCGCTGAAACCAGCGGAGTGTAAGGATTGTCCGCCGAGATGTCCCCGTGATGTCCTGCAACAGCGTTCAGAATAATAGGCGATTCGCTGAAACGCTTGAGAAAATTCGCGCCTATATCGGGGTGACTGCCCTCAACTTCGTGGTCAATGGCTTTGCCGATATCGTGAAGCAGTCCCGCGCGTCTGGCTATCGAGCCGTCCAGACCAAGCTCATCTGCCATTATCTGAGACAAAAATGCCACTTCAATGCTGTGCCTAAGCACATTTTGGCCGTAGCTTGTTCTGAAGCTCAAAGCTCCTATCAAACTGAGCACTCTATTGTTCAATCCTCGCACGTTGACCTCAACCGAGGCATCTTTGCCGAGCTGCAGGACCTTCTGGTTAACCTCTTTTTTGGTGTTTGCGACGAGCTCCTCGATCCGGGACGGATGGATTCGTCCGTCTTGTATCAGTCTTTCCATCGCAAGACGGGCAACTTCGCGCCTGACCGGGCTGAAGCCGCTTACAACAATCATTCCGGGCGTGTCATCGACAATCACATCAACGCCCGTGGCTTTCTCAAACGCACGAATATTTCGGCCTTCTCTGCCGATAATTCGGCCTTTCATATCATCATTTGGAATTTCAACCGTCGACACGGATATTTCGCACGTATGCTCAGCCGCATAACGCTGAATGGCGCAGCTGATTATTTCCCGGCTCTTGTCATCCGCTATCTCCGTGGCCTCTTCAACCTTGCGAGAAATCAGTCCGGACATCTCGTGCTCGCACTCATCTTCGAGCCGTTTCAGCAGCAGTTCCTTGGCATCTTCGACACCCATCCCGGCGATTTTAAGAAGCTGGTTCTTCTGCTGAGCCGTCAAAATCGAAAGCTGCTTTTCCTTGTTGTCGATATTGTGCAATCTTCTCTCTAACTCTTTTCCCTGTTGTTTTAATACCTTCTCCTGCTGCTGCAGAAATTCGGTCTGCCGGTCAAGGGCATCCTCGCGTTTGCTTAATCTCATTTCGGCCTCGTGCAACTCGGCACGAATCCGATTGGTCTCGCCGGCAAATTGCTCTTTTTTCTTGATGTTCTCAGCTGCAGCGTCTATTTGTGCAGTTCTAATTATGTTCTCAGCTTCCTTTTTGGCACCATCGATTTGTCTTTGCAGGTCCTCACGGAAGGTTTTGGCTTTGGCCCTGGTAATCATCTGGACAACCAGGATAGCTATGCCTATCCCTACAATAAAAGTACCGATTGGGACCAAAACAGACGGGAGGCCAATTTGCATCATTATGGCATCCATAATCCCTACCTTTCATTTGCAGTTACAAAATGTTCAAAGCATCACTCAATGGAGTTCTATTGTGGATCTTGCGGCAGGAAAGCTACAAAGAAATGACTGTGAATTACGAAATCCTTTTCGCCGAAGCGTAGAATCAATTACCGGGGGCCAGAAAGCTCATCGACTTGAGGTATCCTCGACCTTTTTCTCCCAAATTCATTGATTTTATGCTCAACACCAGCTTTTACACGCTGGCAGGCAAAACTTGTGTCAATTAGATTTCGTTTCACTCTTAATTCACTCTGTTTTCGCCGCTCCTCAATGCCCCTGATGCTTGTATCTTCGTCCGTCGCGGCGGTTCTCTGTAACCTAACTACCGTCAGAGAAAGGGCTTACACACACTTTCCCTTTTGATTGTCCCTTTACAAAGTAACAATAAACTCTATAAATAATACGGGACAATCCACAATCCTGTTCATCATGGTATATCGAATACTATGCTATAGTACTTTTGGTAATCGGTCAAGAAAAAAACAATATATAAAATTTCAAGGTTTTTGACGAAAATTTACATAACCACCTTGAGGAAAAGGGGTTATGAAATTTAAATAATCCTGCTTTTTGGCCTTTTGGGCCTGTTTCATATGCTTTTTACCAAAAACGTGCAAAAACGCATATTTTTCAACCAAAAAACTAATTGCCGTTTAAGGCAATCTGCGGATTGTTCATTCGCCGACCGATTTGCACCTGCCGGGAACAAAAGACTGAGCGACTTATAATAACTGAAAAGCGTTGCGATTTTTGCAATGGCCGAAACGATGGTTTCAGGATAATATATTGCAAACCTTAACCGGCTTAGTCTCCTTGACGGTTCTGGTGGTTTGGATTGTATCCTCTATAAGCTCGCATAAACAGAGCTTGTTAGGTAAACAGATGAGCGAAGAGCAAAAAAATTTAGAAATGGAAACAACCGAGAAGAAATTGCTTCGGCCGGCATTAATTGCCTCGGCCGAGACAATCTCTGAATATTCGATATTCTTAAAGCACCTGCTGGTAGGTCTGGTTGATGAATCGATCCCCACTGCTCTGATTTGTCCGCCGAATTGTAATCTGGGTTCTATCGTCCCCCCGTCGGTCCAGGTTATCAGGTACCCGACTTTTGACTTGCCTCTGTTCAAGCGGCAAAATAGAAACAAGCTCGTCGAGCAGCTCAACGATTTTAAACCGACCGTTCTGCACTGCCTGTGCCAGAGCGAAGCGCCTCTTGCCAGACAGTTGGCCTGGCGGCTGGATTTGCCTTATTTGCTGATGGTCACTTCACTGCAGAAACGATTTGGCCGGCTTTTTATTTCATCGAGCCGCTGCGCAAAAATCATTGTCCCCGCTGAAACCATTGCCGCTAACGTTGCCAAACTCTATCCTGCCTTCACCGACCGGATTAAGCGGATAAATATCGGTACCTTTACCTCAGAAACCAGCAGCTGTTTCCGCGAATCGCGATGGCTCGCAAGTATGGTAACGGCGCATCCGCTGGATAATGAAAGGGATTTCGAGAATCTATTCGGTGCGGTAAAACATCTCGCAATAGATGGATATGAATTTATGTTAGTGATATCAGGCAGCGGACGGGCGGAAAAGCAGGTGTGGAAATTGCTGACTGCACGCGGCCTTGCGCAAATTGTTACCTTTGTCCCCAGATTGGAGATGCTGCGCTCTGTTCTTGCAGCCGGAGATATCTTCATCCAGCCCAAGCCCAGCAATACCTTTAACCCTTTATTGCTCGAAGCGATGAGCGTCGGGGCGGCTGTCGCGGGCTGTAAGGGCGGAGTGGACGACTTGATTATAGAAGACAAAACCGCAATAGTCTTCGACCCAACTGATGAGCTTAGTATATATGGCACCTTGCAGAAGCTCTTCGACAGGCGCGAGCTGGCGCAGAAAATCGCCACAGCAGCACAGCAGTATTTGAGAGAAAATTACACCGTCAGCAATATGATTTCTTCCACCCTGCAGGCTTACCACGATGCGCAAACCTGGTTCAAACACCGTGGCCGCAGCAAACCGTAATCAGCAGGCAATCTTTTAATCTTTCACTTCCGCATCGGCAGACGAATCAATGACAGAGTCGATTGTCTTAAAAGGTTTTTTCCATTCTATCTTCCCTTCGGCGTTCTTTTGGTAGAATTCGAATTTGAAACCAGCGCTGTCCGATTGCGAAAAAGCCGGTTTGCCTTTGCTCGCGAAAACGCTGAAATGGATATATTCCTTGTAGAAAACGCTCGGGTCGCCGCCGGCAATCCCGACGCCAAAATCCGACCTTAAACGACCCCTAGCCAAAATGGGCAGGTCGTATCTGAAATATTCTTTTCCATCCGGCTGAATAACTACATACCAAAACTTTGCGTTGGGCTCTCCCACCGGCCCCATCCATCTGAAGCTCCAGGCATCAAAAGCTTCCGGCGCAGGCTCAGCGGATTTGAATGTTATATTATTGGAAGAGCCGGGTTCGTTCGTGTCAGATTTTTCCGCTTCGCTCTGTGCCTGATACTTTCTCATAAATTCCGCAATATCAGGGTAACCTTTACGCTCGGCTAAGACCGGCGGCGTTTCCCCGTCTTTACCTTTAGCATTGATGTCAGCCCCTCTGGCTAACAGCATCTCTACAATATCTTTATTACCGCCTGACGCGGCGTAATGCAGCGGTGTCTTGTCGTCCCGATCTTTGGCATTAACGTCGGCGCCTTTGGCGATAAGTAATTCCGCTATGTCTGGGCAATTCTCACCCATAGCCATAAGCAGTGGTGTATTTTTACTTTTGAAATTAACGCCGGCGCCTTTGGCAATAAGCAGCTCTGCCGCTTCCTTATGTTTTCCTGCTATCGCACCGAATAACGGATGTGGAAAACCAAACGATTCATTGCTTATACCAGCGCCTTTATTGATGAGTAATTCAGCTATATCCAAATGGCCTTTGAGTGCAGCCCAGTATAACGGTGTGGGTTTTGTGGGATAGCCGCCGTTAACATCCGCTCCCTTTTCAAGAAGAAATTTTACCGTTTCTGTCTGCCCATTGAGTGCTGCGATGTGCAACGGCATAAAATTACCTTGCGCAGCATTAATCATATTGGGGTCTTCCTCCAGAAAGACCTTGACCCGTTCAGTATCTCCCATGGCCGATGCCGAAACAATGTCCACTTTAGCGCCCTTGGTAAGAAGAAGATTTTTCATATCCTCATGATTGTCACCAATGGCAAATAATAAAGGCGTTATACCGGAAGAATTTTTTGCGTCTACGTCGGCCCCTTTGACGATAAGCATCTCGACAATATCCAAATCATCGAGCTTGACTGCGAAATGCAGCGGGGTCCAGCCGCCAGACATTTTTGCATTAACGTCGGCGCCTTTGGCAAGCAGCAGAGATACTATTTCCTTATATAATCCGGGATGGTCTGCTTTTTTTATCTTGTCTCTTACTTCCCCGCCGAACCACATTAATATGTTTTCATCCCCCTTGATGGCAGCAAAGTGTAGTGGCGCACCATTAATATCTTTCGGCCATTTGGCATTGACATCGGCGCCTTTGGCAATAAGAGCTTTCACTTCCTCCAGATTGCCTTCATAAACAGCTTTGTGCATCGCGAAACTTGCGCTATTGACATCTGTACTTTCCGCCGCTTGAAGCATCACGGGTGTGCCTGTCCCGGCAAAGACCAAGAGAACAATAAAAACACACACCGCAGAAAACAGGACTCGTCTCATTAAATACTCCCTCCAATCTCTTTCTATGTGATACAGGATATTCCCGAATTTAGACGTCCAAGCCGTAATCTTTCAGCGTTTGCCGCAGTAAAGCTTTTGTTTTTTCATCCAGCGGCGTCATCGGCAGGCGCAACTCTTCGGGGGCCATATTCAGCATCGCCATCGCCGCCTTGACGGGGATAGGGTTACTCGCCAGGCCGAGCATGTCCCTGCAAAGTGCAAAAAGCTTCTTGTGCCATTTCAGCGCCGAGGCGAAATCGCCTTCGAGGATTAAATCGGTCATCGCCTTTACGTCGGCAGGAACAATATTGGCCACCACGCTGATGACGCCCTTGCCTCCGACCGAACATATCGGCAGCGTAAGCGAATCATCACCCGAGATAATGGTCATATCGCATCGTGCCGCGATTTCACTGGCCATATCCAGCTTGCCGGTCGACTCTTTTATCGCGACGATATTTTCAACTTCAGCCAGCCGCACGACGGTATCCACCGTCAGGCCGTTCCCGCCGCACCGCCCGGGTATGTTGTACAACACTATCGGCAAATCCACCTCTTCCGCTAATACCTTGAAATGCTGATAAAAGCCTTCCTGCGTCGGCTTGTTGTAGTATGGGCAGACCTGTAGTGTTGCATCGGCGCCGACCTTTTTGGAAAATGCAGTCAGCTCGATGGCCTCAGCGGTCGAGTTTGAACCGGCGCCGGCGATTACCGGCACTCTGCCTCCAACCGATTTAACCACTCTTTCGATTACCTGCTTGTGCTCTTCGTGACTTAGTGTCGGCGATTCCCCCGTCGTGCCGCAGGGAGATATCGCGTCTATCCCGTTCTCCAGCTGAAAATCGATAAGCTCATCGAGCGTTTGAAAATCAACCTTACCGTTCTGAAAAGGCGTTACCAGCGCCACCATTGCCCCTGTGAACATCTTAACCTCCTGCATTTCTTTTTATCTTTTCTTATTCAGCACTTTCAAATATTCTTGAACCGTATTACTAAGTCCAGTCTCAAGAGCATCAGCTATCAGGGCGTGACCTATAGAAACTTCAAGCACGCCCGGGACTTCCGCAAGAAACCTTCCAAGGTTATCAAGGTTCAAATCGTGCCCGGCATTTACTCCCAGCCCCGCATCACAAGCGGCGCGGGCCGCATACGCGTATTGCTGTAAAATTTCGTCCACATCTTCGCCAGTCTGAAAAGCACTGGCGTATGGCTCCGTATACAGCTCGACACGGTCGGCGCCGATTTCCTTGGCCATCGTAACGCCGGCAGCATCGGCCGCCATAAAAAGACTAACGCGAATGCCCGCCGCTTGCAACTTCTTAATAATAGGAGTAAGTTTTTTCCCATCGGCCTTCAGGTTCCAGCCGTGGTCGGAAGTGTTCGCCTCCGGCGTATCAGGCACTAAAGTGGCCTGGCTCGGCCCAACCTCGCAGACAATCTCCATATATCTGCCGAGAAAAGGGTTGCCCTCTATATTGAATTCGACAGCGGTCGCTATCCTGGCCAGCTCATAAACATCCGCATATTTTATATGTCGTTCGTCCGGCCGGGGGTGAACCGTTATTCCATGCGCACCGGCCTTGATTACGGTCTTCGCTGCCCCTGTAACACTCGGTATCCCGATATCGCGCTGGTTCCGCAGCAATGCTATCTTATTTAGATTAACGCTTAGCTTTGTCATTTTTACTTCTGTATTATACCCCCGCCTCATCCTTCATCAATCAATTTTATCCGCCTGCAGCGGAACCTCTTGCCAAATCTGCTTTTTCCGGTTATATAACCACTATGAAATTAAGCTGGGCCAGCCGCATTACGATTGTTCGCATACTGCTGATAATTCCATTTGTCATTTGTATGCTAAAGATAAATAATCCCGCGCTCAGTGAGTCGGCGCAAGATGCGATGCGGTATGTTGCGACTTTTATTTTCCTGATTATGGCAACCAGCGACGCAATTGATGGGTTCCTTGCACGCAGGAACAAGCAAATCACGAAACTCGGGGCGTTTCTGGACCCGACAGCAGATAAGCTGCTTATGACTTCTGCCTGCCTGCTTTTAGCTTCGCAGCAGGGCCATGTCGAAGGTTTTCTACTGCCGCTGACAGTAGTGGTTTTGATAATCAGCAAAGACCTGCTTTTGCTGATTGGTTTTGTGATTATTTATTTTATCACCTTTCAGGTTCGCATCGTTCCTGTTTTTATCGGCAAGATTGCCACGGCCCTGCAATTGTCGATGGTAGCGGGAATTTTGATTGCTCCGGAAGTTTCTGCCTTTTTACCGCCCTGGATTTGGGTACTGCGCGTCCTATGGTGGTCAGCGGCGGGAACGGCTATTTTGGCGACTCTTATTTACATTCGCAACGGAAGTCGCTATATTGAGCAGCACGAACAAAAAAATGCATCTGGGCAAGCGTGAAAGCGAAATACCAGATACGCTACACAAAATACGAATATGGCGATACAATTCAGTGAAATACCGGAAATTTTGGAAGACCTTCGCAAGGGAAGGATGGTTGTCCTTGTCGATGCCGAAGACCGTGAGAACGAAGGAGACCTCGTTTGCGCCGCCGAGAAGGTAACGCCGGAGATTATTAACTTTATGGCCAAATTCGGTCGCGGCCTCATCTGCCTGCCGTTGACAGCAGAGAAATGTGATTCGCTTGGTCTTTATCCTCAGACGATTGAAAACACAGCCCGCTTCGAAACGGCCTTCACCGTCAGTATCGACGCCGCCGAAGGTATAACTACAGGTATTAGCGCAGCAGATAGAGCGCAGACAATTCAGATAGCAATCGCTGACAACTCGAAAGCCGCCGACCTTGTTCGTCCCGGCCACATCTTTCCGCTCCGCGCGCGTAAGGGCGGCGTATTAGTCCGCGCCGGTCAAACTGAAGGTGCCGTTGACCTTGCTCGGCTGGCGGGATTAACGCCCGCCGGCGTCATCTGCGAAGTCATGAACGAGGACGGCTCAATGGCTCGTGTCCCGCAGCTGCTCGAATTCTGCGAAAAACATAATCTTAAAATCGCTTCCATTGCGAAACTCGTCGAATACCGTCTCCAGAGCGAAAGCCAAATCAAACGAATCGAGACCGTAGCTTTGCCTACTGACTACGGAGAATTTAAACTCGTCGCTTACCAGAGCGTAACTTCTCCGGAACCGCACCTCGCCTTATGCAAAGGCGGCGTCGGCGAGCTCGATGAAACCGGCTCGCCCGTCGAACATACAGACCCCGTCCTCGTAAGAGTCCATTCCGAATGTATGACCGGCGACCTCTTTCATTCGCAACGATGCGAATGCGGCTATCAGTTGATAACCGCGATGGAAATGATTGAAAAGGCCGGTAAGGGTGCCCTGATTTACCTCCGCCAGGAAGGCAGAGGCATCGGCCTGACGAATAAGCTGCGGGCATACAAACTTCAGGAACAGGGACTCGATACCGTTGATGCTAATCTGAAACTGGGCTTCTCTGCCGATAAACGTGACTACGGAATCGGCGCGCAAATCTGCCGCGACTTGGGGCTCAGAAAAATACGAATACTCACCAACAACCCGAAGAAAATAAGCCGCCTCGAAGTTTACGGCATAAAAATTGTCGAGCAGGTCCCCTTAAAGGCCAGGCCCGGCAAGCACAATATCGACTATCTCAGAACAAAAAAATACCGTTTCGGTCATATCCTTGATGAGGACTTGTAACTCTATGAAAGTAGCTGCTGTAGCACAAATGTTTTTGTTGCTTCTATGCGTGACAGGTTGCGGAACTGTGAACACCGAATTGTCCCCGAAAGCTGATAGCGGCTTAAACCACCTATCTGCATACGGCCCGGTGAAAATCGATATTATGCCGCTGACCGAATTCACCGCCGCCGATGACGAAGAACCGTCAAAAATAAAAGTCTATGTGAGTCTGCTGGATGCATTCGATTGCCAGATAAAAACACCGGCGGTATTTCGCTTTGAGCTATACGACAGAGTTTCACACTCCGCCGAACCCAAGGGTAAAAGAATTATTATTTGGCCGGACATCAATTTGAATGATGCGGCCAAAAACAACGAGCATTGGATGGATTTCTTAAGGACCTACGAATTCGATTTGCCTCTCGAGCCGAAAACCAACAAAAGCTGCATATTACAGGTAACAGCCCTGTGCCCGGGCGGAAAGAGGCTTTCTGCCGATTTTACCCTTAAATAACGATTTTTTGCGTATTTTTTACAGGAACCCTTTAGACCGATAATGGTCTAAATTAGGAGAAAAGGCGTGACCGAAACTGCAAATATCAACACCGATGATGCAATCCTCGTTCAGCAGTGCCAAATGGGCGATTCCGAGGCGGCCGAAAGGCTTATTCGAAAGTATCAGAGTCGGATATATAACGCCATTTTTAGAATATGTGCGAATCCAGACGATGCCGCGGAACTTACGCAGGATACGTTTGTCAAAATAATAGAGAATATTGATAATTTCCAGGGCAGAAGCAGCTTTTACACCTGGGCATTTAGAATCGGCGTTAATCTTACCCTGAACTACTGTCAGAGAAACGCCAAACTGGGGCTTAAAAGCCTCGACGCCGAGGATAGCAGCGATGACGATGCTAAAGGGGTGCTGAAGAATTTTTTGACCGATAGTAGTTTGCCCGACCCCGCTGCCGTGGCCCAGAACAAGGAGTTGTGCGGATTAGTTACAAAGGCCCTTGGAAAACTGGATGATGCTCATCGGGCCGTTATTGTCTTAAGGGATATTGAAGGTATGAATTACGCTCAGATTGCAGAAGTCCTTGACATCGAGTTAGGCACAGTTAGAAGCAGGCTCAGCAGGGCCAGGACCAGTCTGAGAGAGGTTATGGAGGCTTTAATATAATGAGCCAGAATGAAATTCCAAATCTTGATGAACTGCTCAACAGCTTCCTCGATGGCGAGCTGGACCAGAGGCATCAGACCGAGGTTCAGCGATTGATAGACCACGATAATAAAATTGCCGAACGCCTGCAGGCGCTTCGGAACTGTAAAAGATTAGTTAATTCGTTGCCCTACGCCGAGGCTCCGGATGGGATGCTGGAGAATATCAAAGCAAAATTGCAAGAAAAGGAAACCCCTGTCCCCGCTGCCCCCTCTTCGACTCACAGGCAGCGTCAGGGAGCAAGACATTTGTTTGTGCGCAGACTTACCGCCGCTACCGCTATGTTCGGATTAGTAGCTGTTTTCGCGGCGGTGATTTATTCGATACTTGCCCCACAAGCGGTGGATACGCAGGTTGCTTTTGAGCAGCCCGTGAAAATTCAGCCGCGGGAAGCCGCTATTGTTGAAAAACCAGTAAAATTTACAGCCCGGCTGGAATTGAAAACGGGTAGTCTCCCAGAAGTTGCGGCTTTCCTAAACAAAGCGATTGAGTTCAATATTCCTTCGGGCGAGTTCGTCGCCGCCTCCCCTGACAAGCTGCAGGATTCGCACGTCCTCGCCTGCAACCGGCAGAATTTAAAGGTCCTCTTAGATGACTTGGGAACTATCTGGGACAAACTCGATTCGGCGACATTAATTATTGATACCGGCCGGCCGCAAGGGCAAATTGTGGTTAGCGCAATCGCTCCTGAGCAGATTATCGAAATCGCCGCACAGAAAGATTCCCAGTCGCAAATCAAAACGGCTCAGTTCTTCGCCGCGATGAACAATATGGCTGAATTAACACCCGGCAAAGAGGTGATGGTCGCCATTAATGATAGTGCTCCTCGTCTGATGACTATACCAAAGCCGGTTTTAACATCGAATGATAAGCCGGCCGTGAAACCATCTGCCCAAACCGAAGACAGCCAGAAAATCAATCTGACTATTACAGTCGTAGAATAGTAATGATACCCAATAAATGTTGTACCCCCCCTAATTCGCATCGTGCGGGTTAGGGGGCTCCCCCTTTTAAAGTCCCCCGTTGTCTTCAATACGGAATTCCTTATTGGTTAGCCCCCAGCTTCCAACTTTTTGCATCTAAGCGGTTTTGGCGACATGGTCAAGTCTCCATAAATGGTAAAGAATCATTTTTCCTCGGACCCAAAGTCTGACCCTAAATAGTGTTCTGACCCAATGGGGCAACGGCTT
>JAQTLP010000016.1 GCA_028714855.1 Phycisphaerae bacterium
CCGTACAATCGCTTCCATAATTCGCCTTCCATAACATCTCCTTTCAAAGGAATTCTATTCAGGAGTATTATGAAGGCGAATTTCTTAGGGCGCAAGGACTTATATCACTTGGCGCAAAAAGTTGTTCGCTGGGGGGCAAAAATTTTCACGTAGGGTTACTTTCCTAATCCAAAAGCCCACAACTTTATGTTGTGGGTTTGCTTTTGCTTACTTCCACGGCCAGTCAGCAGGACAGTCATCCAGCCAAGTGTTGGCCAGAATGCCGTAATCTACGAAATCGACCGTTCCGTCGCCATCCAAATCGGCCTCCAGATTTGAACCGGTTTGCAGCCATTGTTCACAGAACGCTTCAAGGTCATATAGATTCACGAAACAGCTTGTAGTAAAGAAATTTTCCGAGCCATAATTCCAACCTTCGCAACCTGTAAAATTACTGGCTTTGGCCCTGAAATAATATGTGGTTTCCCGATTTAACCCTGCAATGTCATAACTAAAAGAGCCGGTTCCAAAACTGCCGGATTCTATAAGAGAAAAAGTATAATTTCCCGGCGATGTCCCCCACTCAAAACCACGTTGAACAACATTCCCTCCACCGACACTATTAATGCTTCCATTCAAAGTTGCCTGGGAACCGGTGATATTGTCAGCATCGAAAGTAGACACCGCAGGAGTAGGCGACCAGGCTTGTATTTCATAAATATATGCTTGAGCATTAGAATTGGAATTTTTGTTGTTATAGGCAAGAACATAAACATATGCCTTAATGGCTGAACAATTAACCAAATTTAACCCGGTTAGGGTTACATGTCCAGAAGTTTTAACCGAATCTAAGCCATCGTGATATTGTGATTTCGATTCTAACCAGTCAGAACCCGGAACAGTTTGCCAAACTGAACCATTGTACCATTGAACATAATATTGAGTCGTAACATACCCTGTATCATCACCATATTCATGAGCATGGGCATAAAAACTAAAATCAATTCTGTTAACTAAACATGCTTGTGGAAATGTATGAGTGCTTGATATCGCACTTCCGCCCGTACTGCCAACATTAAGTCCATAATAAGTACCAAAATCTCCATCTATACTTTCAGGACCGGTCCCAACATTACCTCCTGAATAAACATGTGCTGTATCTGGCAACTGTATCATATCAATATCAGCCATTGCTGCTTTGCTTGAACAAAAGAGTAAACTTGAGAAAAATGTGACAAGTATGATCTTTTTCATAATCCTCTCCTTGTGAATCTAATTGGTAATCTATTCCATTTTACTTTTTCCTTGTTTCTCAATTCTACCCAAACCGCGAAACGTTGTCCACAACCATCTTGAACCTCTCAAGGTGTTGCTGAATCAACAATATTTTCCCCAACCTCGAAAACTCCGAAACAATTGGCGAAAGACTTAATCGCCAATTGTAAGTGCCTCGCCAGAACGCTTTCAGGAAACTAACTTGGGAAACTTAGTTCGAGAGAGTTATAATTTTCAGGCGTTTTAAACTGTCCCCAAAACCCCCCATTTTCAATGCCAAAAATCAGCGTTAATCATCCTTGATTGGATAGGCGGAGAGAAATGTGTAATCGATTCGTAGTTTTCCCGAAGTTACAGATACAGGCTCATACTGCAATACGCATGTCGGGGCAGACCAATCGTGATAAATCCTGCAATCAACCTTGCCGGATAGTTCTCTCTTTTCCCAATCGCTCGCGAAGACGTATGCATGTCCGTTAATATCACCTGTTACGTGGATGGTTAGTCCCAAAACATCTTTCGTCGGCGAATTAAGAGTAATGCTGCTTTTACCAGTCACGTCCCCAACATCTATAGTTAAGGTCTGTGGGCTCTCTAAACTAAATTCGGTAAACAGAAGGAAAAGACCATATAAGACAAGGCAGACAAGTAAAACCCAGAGTATTACACCGGCTATCCGCCTGAATAAATTCTTCATATCTTTTCCCGCCTGAAAAACTATCACCGTTGTGCGAAGCATGCCCTGGGTATTCACCCCATTGTACCCGCAAATTATTTCCCAGCAATGTCAAAATTGGCTTTGTTTGGGTTTGTTTTTTAGAGTTCATTGTTCGTTGTTTTTGGTTGTTAGTCACGGCATTTACTAAAGTTACAAGCATTTTTGATGTTTTGAAAATTGGCTTTGTTTCGCATAATTTATTCATTTTGATTGATTTTTCCCCTCTGCGCAGACGAACGGCAGACACCGGACGACAGACTCCAGACAACAGACAAGAGAGACAAACAAAAATTTCTAAGTCTTAATTTTTAAGTCATAAACGAATCCTAAGCTCTAAATACTAAACGCAAGAGGGACAGAATGCGTCCTTTCTATAATTGGAGGAACTTGCGCGATTGATGCGAAAATTATGGAGTTTTCGGGGGTGCGGTTTTGGCTAAGTCGTTATAGCAAAAGAGATAGAAAAAAATTTGAAAAAGTGGATTTTTGATTTTTACCTGCTGCGCTTTTGATTGATTTTTTACCCTACTCTTCTGAAGCACTACAAAAAATGGTGGCTGTCTCTGGTTTTCCTATGATGTTATTAATATAAGGATAAATCAAATTACTATAAAGAACTATTAGGTGGTTAATCCAAGTACATGAGTCGCAAATCGCACTCCGATAGGTGGAAATTCCAACGGATAGTTGGCATAATTCGGCAATCGAGCACCAGGCGCACCCGTCAAATGTACCAAGTGAAACGTATTAAGCTCTTCGAGAAGGCCCATTAAAAGATCTGGGGTTATATTGTCTTTTAGGCGATTGTAGATGTCCCTGAAATCTAGTCGTATATTCTCCTTCCCAAACTTTCCCTTATCCCTCAACTGTGCCTGCTTATAAACACACCCCAGCACACTAATCGCCCCGATTGAAATCGCATCGAGACATCTCACAAAATGGTCTAGTTCAGTGTATTTCAGCTTATCTGGGTCGCCTTTTTTTAAGAGTATATTGGACATTAAATTGGAAACTGCAACTAACCTCTCTTCTTTTTGGGAACGAACCATGATTAGATAGCACGATTTGAACAATTCTGCGAACTCATCTTTATTAACAGATTCAGGGTCAATTCTAGACTCAAGGTTTTCAAGCCGTTGTTTAAAGTGCTGGATAGTGGATTCAATTGCACGCTGAGTTGCCGTAGGGATATAGTCACCAATGAGACTGGCAATAGGTCCTCCTACGCATGGGACTGCCGCTACTCCTGCCTTGATAAGCGAGAGAACATGTTCGGATGTCCTCTTCTTGATTACATCTTCCGATTTTTCCACGATTCACTCTAACGGTGATTATTTTGATATCATTTCTTAGGCGGCTTGACCGAAGGCATATTGGGAGTTTGGTCAACTGGCGGTAAGCCTTTTTCGTTTGTGGTAGGCCTAGAATGTTGCGGCGGAATCGGTTTTGATTTTGGTGGTTGTGGTTGTTGTGATTGATGATTTTTTTCTTGGTCAGACATTTTTATACTCCATAAAAGTTTTTAATATAAGTTTCTGCCAATTGCTTAGCTTTTTTTAATAATTTTCCCTTTGTGGGTAATGTATTAATCTCAAGATGTTTTCGCAAGGCTTTTGTTTTTTTAGACCTGATATCAAACTGCAATTTGTTAATCTCTTCCTCTGTTAAGTTGCCTTCTGAAACATCGAACCATTTCATTTCAGCTATGATTAACAATTCTTCAAAATCTCTTAAGATACCACTAACGGCTTTTAAGCGAGTTTGATATGGCAAAAACTGTTTTATTGCGCCGACAAGTTGAGATATTGCGATAATAACAGCCCATACAAAACTATATTTTTGCCAAATAACCCATCCACAAATGCTACTACTAGAAGTTATCCCCAGAAAAATATTTATTGTTTTATCTATAAACTCAGATTGTTCCATATATAGTTCAAGATAATCCACATGTACCCTTAACTGAAAAAATTCCTTCCAGTATCTATCTTGATAAGGACTTGAATCAGTCATTTTTGACCTCTATCTGGTTTATTATAATTAAAACTCTTTTTCATTTTACTTTTTCTCAGGCTGACTTGGTTTGTCTTTTTTGGCAGGTTTAGTTTCAGGTTTTTTGGTTTCGGTTTTTTTCTCGCCGGTGTCTTTAGCAGGTGTGGCGGTCTTTTTTTCGCTTTCTTTTTGCTTTGTATAACCTTCGCTCCTGTAATCGGTTGCGTAAAACCCGGAGCCCTTGAAAATCACGCCTGCACCGGCGCCGATAAGCCGTTTAAGTTTATTTTTGCCGCACTTAGGGCACTTGCGAAGCGATTTCGCCGTTATCATCTGGAGCTGCTCAAACTCGTGCCCGCAACTTTCGCATACATAATCATAGGTAGGCACAGGACTTACTCCTCACCTGCTGTTTCGTCTTTTGTCTGCTCTTGCTCTGAAGGCAGCTTATTAACAATTACCCTGCTTGCCCTGATGACCCTGCCATTGAGCCTGTAACCTTTTTGGAACTCTTCGAGCACGATGTTATCTTCTTTTTCGGGTTCAGTCTTATGTGATACCGCCTCGTGCAAAGCAGGGTCGAATTTGGCGCCCAGCGAATCAATGCGTTCTACGCCGTGAGATTTGAGGATATCGAGGATTTGGTCATAGATAATCCGGATACCCTTGACAAAAACATCTTTGCTTTCGGCCGATTGGGCGTTTTGAAGCGTATGCTCGAAATTATCCAGAGCAGGCAAAAGCGTCTTTATTATTCTTTCCTTTTCGTAAGCGATTGTGTCGGCAGTCTGTTTGGCTGCGCGTTTTTGAAAATTCATATAATCTGCGCTGACGCGCTGCAGTTTGCCGAAAAGCTCGTCTTTTTCTTTCTGCAACTGCTCTATCGCAGGGAGAGTATTCTCCGGTTCCTGCTGACCTTCCGGTTTTTCTTTTCTTTTATGTGTCATCAGTTATTACCAAAATACTTTTTCAGTTTCTCGAAAAACCCTTTAGACTGGGGGTAAGCGCTTTTATCTTCTGTTTTGGCGAATTCTTTCAGCATTTCCTGCTGCTTAGAGTTGAGCTTGGCGGGGGTTTCGATAATAATCTGGACAAGCTGGTCGCCGTTTCGGTGCGTCCGCACATCCGGCAGACCCTGGCCTTTTATCCTGAAGATGCTGCCGTATTGCGTGCCCGGGGGAATCTTTAACTGCTTTGTGCCATCCAGACTCGGCACCTCTATTGTCGTCCCGAGAGCGGCCTCGGTAAAGCTTATAGGAACAACAGCTACAACGTTGTTTCCGTCACGATGCAGAAATTCATGCGGCTTTACGCCGACATAGCAATACAGGTCGCCTCTCGGCCCACCCACGCGGCCTGGTTCGCCTTCGCCTGCGACTCGAATTCCCTGTCCTTCGTGAACGCCGGGGGGGATTTTAACGTTTACAATGCGCTTTTTCGGCACCCTTCCTGTGCCTTTGCAGTTTTTACAGGGGTTGGTGATAACCTGGCCTCTGCCGCCGCATTGCCGACAGGTTGAGACCATCTGGAAAAATCCACCTCCGCTTGTTACCTGTCCTCTTCCGCCGCACATAGGACACCGGCCGGGGCTCGCCCCCTTAGCAGAAGCCGTGCCGTTACATTCCGGACATATATCCTGGCGGGTAAATTCGATGGTCCTTTCGACGCCTTTGGCGATATCGTTAAGCGTCAGCTCAACGGAGGTCTCCAGATCATATCCGCGGGCAGGACCGGCTCGCCCGCTTCTTCTGCCCCCGCCGCCGAAGACGCTACCGAGAAAATCGTCGACGCCGAACATATCTTCGAAGATGCTGCCGATATCCTGCCACTTCATGTGCGAATAGTCGCGCACGCCTGCGCCGCGTAGGCCTTCGTGGCCGAACTGGTCATATCGCTGACGCTTATCGGGGTCGCTTAAGACTTCGTAGGCCTCGGCGCACTCCTTGAACTTGGCCTCGGCATCCTTATCATTCGGATTTTTGTCCGGATGATATTTCATCGCCATCCGGCGGTATGCGCGCTTAATCTCGTCGGCAGAAGCGTTCTTGCCTACCCCCAGAACTTCATAATAATCCCGCTTTGCCATAGTATTCTAAAATTCGAAATTCGAATTTGAATTTGTTTCGTATTTCGATATTCAGGTTTTATCTAACCGCTCCCGGTATCGGGTCTTCGTCTTTATCTTTCAAGTCGGTTACTAACACGTTGGTCGTCAGCATCAATCCTGCTACGGAAGCAGCGCTTTGCAAGGCGATTCTGGCGACTTTTGCAGGGTCGATAATTCCGGCCTTGAACATATTGACGAATTGCCCGGTGTTTGCGTCGTAGCCGATGTTTTCATCTTTTTCCAGTTTTTCGAGAAGCTGTTCAACAATCACATCGCCATGGTCGCCGGAGTTATCCGCAATCTGCATTGCAGGCGTTTTGAGGGCGTCGCTTACGATATCAAAGCCGATTTTCTCATCGCCCTTGGCATTTGCTTTGGCTTTCTGAACTTTGCCGATGGCACGAAGGAACACAACACCACCGCCTGCGACAACGCCTTCGTCCGTTGCAGCTCTTGTAGCGTGAAGCGCATCGTCGAGAAGGTCTTTGCGTTCTTTCATTTCCGTTTCAGTTGCAGCGCCTGCTTTGATAATGGCGACACCGCCGGTGAGTTTGGCAAGCCGCTCCTGCAGTTTTTCACGGTCGTAGTTACTGGTTGTTTTTTCGATTTGGTTGCGAATCTGGTCGCAGCGGGCAGTTATACCCTGCTTTTTGCCGGTACCTTCAATTATCGTGGTTGTTTCCTTGCCTATAATAATTTTCCTGGCCTGCCCTAATTGTGAAAGCTCAATTTTTTCGAGCTTTATCCCCAGCTCTTCGGTGATTACCTCTCCGCCTGTGAGGACACCAATATCTGACAGCATTGCTTTTCTGCGGTCGCCGAAGCCCGGCGCCTTAACCGCACAGACTTTCAACACGCCCTGCAGACGATTAATAACCAGCGCCGCCAAAGCTTCGCCCTCAACGTCTTCGGAGATAATCACCAACGGCTTAGCAACCTGGGCGATTTTTTCGAGCAGGGGAATAATTTCACGAATGTTGGATATTTTCTTTTCATGCAGCAGGATATAGGCATCCTCGAAAATAGCTTCGAGCGTTTCAGGATTGGTCATAAAGTACGGGGATATGTAGCCCTTATCGAACCGCATACCTTCGACAACGGTCAGCTCGTTTTCCATACCCTTACCCTCTTCGACCTCGATGACGCCTTCTTCGCCGACTTTATCCATTGCATCAGCCAGGATTTCCCCGACTTGTGCGTTATTGTTTGCGCTGATAGTTGCCACTTTCGCAATGTCGCTGTGGCCTTTTACCGGAACGCTGACCGATTCGATAAATTTCGTAACAACTTCGGCCGCTTTACTGATTCCTCTCTGGATAGCTATGGAATTTACGCCGGCGGTGACATACTTCAGACCCTCGGAATAAATAGCTTCGGCCAGGACGGTTGAAGTTGTTGTCCCGTCGCCCACCTCATCGGAGGTCTTGTTGGCGACCTGGTTGACCATCTTTGCGCCCATATTCTTGAATGGTTCCGGCAGCTCTACTTCCTTGCTGACGGTGACACCATCTTTTGTAACTTTCGGCGAGCCCCAGCTTTTGTGCAGGATTACGTTCCTGCCCGTAGGGCCGAGGGTAACTTTCACCACTTTTGCCAATTGCGACAGCCCGTCTTTAAGGTGTGTTCGTGCTGTATCGTCGAACATTAATTGCTTTGCCATTTTTTATTGTCCCTTATACATTCGCTGTTAAACTTTTCTATTGTTCACTTCTCAATAATTCCCAGAATATCGCTTTCATGCAGAACTACGAATTTGTCTCCGTCAATATCGATTTCACTTCCTATGTATCTGGCGTAAATGACCTCATCATTTTTCTTAACGCTCATCTTGCCTCGTTTGCCGTCATCGAGCAGCTTGCCCGGTCCGACAGCAATTATTTTTCCGATTTGAGGTTTTTCCTTCGCAGTATCCGGCAGAATAATACCGCCGGCGGTTTTTTCTTGCGCTTGCGATTGTTTTATTACTACTCTGTCATCCAAAGGTCTCAGTTTCATAGTTTCTCCTTTTTCGTTTTACATCATACCCATACCACCCATGCCGCCCATACCGCCCATGCCGCCCATGCCGCCCATGCCACCCATGCCGCCCATACCTCCCGGAGGCATTGCCGGAGCGTCATCTTTATCTTTGGGCTTCTCGGTAATGAGACAATCCGTAGTCAGCAGCAGCACGGCTATGCTCACCGCGTTTTCCAGTGCGATGCGTGTCACCTTTGCAGGGTCAACAATGCCGGCGTCGAAAAGATCTTCATATGTGTCTGTATCGGCGTTATACCCGAAGCCGCCTTTGCCTTCGGCGACTTTATTAACTACCAGGTTCGCCGTTGCCCCGGCGTTCGCGGCAATCCAGTAGCAAGGCGTCGTTAGAGCCTTTGATACTATATCTGCTCCGGTTTGCTCATCACCTTCGAGTTTTAATTTCTTTACCGCATCAATGCACCGAATAAGTGCCACGCCGCCGCCCGGTACGATACCCTCTTCAATAGCTGCTCTTGTGGCATGAAGCGCATCTTCTATCCGCGCCTTTATTTCTTTCATTTCCGCTTCGCTCGCTGCGCCGACATTGATTTGAGCAACGCCGCCGGTCAGCCTGGCTAATCTTTCCTGCAGTTTCTCGCGGTCGTAATCGCTGGTTGTCGTTTCTATTTCGCTCTGGATTTGCCTGATTCTGCCGCTGACTGCATCTTCGCTACCTGCACCTTCGACAATGATTGTATTATCGTTATCGATGGTTATCTTTTTGGCCTGTCCTAACTGTTTGATGCTGATATTCTCCATCTCGATTCCCAAATCCTTGAAAATCGGCTCCGCCCCCGTCAGAACAGCAATATCCTCGAGCATTGCTTTTCTGCGGTCGCCGTAGCCCGGCGCTTTCACCGCCGCGACCTGCAGCACCCCTCTTAGTTTATTGACCACCAGCGTGGCCAATGCTTCGCCCTCGACATCTTCGGCGATAATCAGCATCGGCCTTTTGCTCTTTGCAATCTTCTCAAGCAGCGGCACAAGCTTGGCCACGTTGTTTATCTTGTCCTCATAAATCAATATGTATGGTTTTTCCAGCTCGCAGGTCATATTCTCCGCATCGGTCACGAAATGCGGCGAAAGGTAGCCACGATCGAACTGCATACCCTCGACGAAGTCAACAGTCGTATCGAGACTCTTGCCTTCTTCAACGGTAATTACGCCATCTTTGCCGACCTGCTGAAACGCATCGGCCATTTTATTGCCTATCGCGGTATCGTTGTTGGCGGATATCGATGCGACGTTGACAATGTCGGTTCTCTTGCTGATATCCACCGGCTTTGCCAGCGATTTCAGTTTCTCTACTATCACCTTGGCGCATTTTTGCATACCGCGTGCCAAAGACATTGCATCGGCCCCTGCCGCAAGATTTCGATATGCCTCTTTGAACATCGCTTCAGCAAGTACCGTCGCCGTAGTAGTCCCGTCGCCGGCCACTTTTGAGGTTTTGCTTGCTGCCTCTCTTACGAGTTTGGCCCCGAGGTTTTCGTTTTTGTCTATAAGCTCGATTTCTTCGGCCACCGTTACGCCGTCTTTGGTTACCGTTGGCCCGCCCCAGCCTTTATCAAGGATAGCGCATCGGCCTCTCGGCCCAAGCGTTGATTTGACTGCTGCCGCCAACTTTTCCGCCCCCGCCAGCAGAGCAGACCTTGCGTCAGATTCGAATGCCAACTCTTTAACTGCCATAATTGGTTTCCTTCCTAATACGTTTCAAATTAAAATTCAAAAAAGCCTACCCCCGAATTTTCGTATTTATAACAGATATGCAAAAAATATACCAGCTTAAAGTCAACACCTGCCTATTTTGGAGAGTTTAGCCCTAACTATCCTATTAATAAATAATTATGTAACACAAAAATTACACCTCCTAAAAACATAGCTATCCTCCAGCCAAAAGAAAACACACATTTTGGCAAGAGGTTCCGCCAATTTGACAGGCCAGCTCTGTTAAGAAGGGCAAAAAAATTTGGTCTCAGGGCCTATAAAAACTGTCGCTTATGTGTCGAATGCCTGAAATCACCCCTCCAAACACTCTATCACAATTATTTGCTTGAAATGGGAAACCTTTTCTGCTACAATACTTTTAACGAATGGGGGATAAAATGCACAAAAAATCACTACTGATATTCACAGCAATTATCATTTTGTCTGTATTAACCGGCCTGACCTTCGCCGCTGCTTTCGCTACTTTAAGAACCTATATCCACAACGGCCAATATATAAAAGAGATTTTCCTCATCGCCTTCTTATCCTTAACGATTTTATGCAGAGTTTACCTCTTCAGAAAGTCGCTGGACTAACCTGGAGCCGGTCTGTCGCAAATCAACTATCGTAATACAGATGGAACTCGTACGGGTGCGGTCGAATCGACATCTCGTCAATTTCCTCTTCACGTTTCCACTTAATCCACGCCTCAATGAGGTCTTCACTGAATACGTCACCCTCGGTAAGGAATTTAT
>JAQTLP010000017.1 GCA_028714855.1 Phycisphaerae bacterium
GCACGGCGGATGGATTTGGGCCGAGAGTAAAGATAAACAGGGTAACAGCTTCTGCTTTACCCTCCCGAAGTCCAGCGTCCAGCCCGTTGCTGCTCCGGCAGCGGTAAAAGCGGTAGATAAACACCGCAGTGAACAGTAAAAAGAGTTAATTATTCAATGAGACTGGACCGCATTTACGCAACTGTTCTATCTGCCTGCTAATCCGAGGACTAGTTGCTCCGTTGCAACTTCGGCTTTCGCCTGCCCCTTTTTTATTGCGTAATCGGTTGCAGCCAATTGCTGCAAAATTGTGCCTATTTGTTTCAAAGACACTTTTCGAAGTTGTGCAAAAAAACTTTTTCTATCGCCCCATATTCTCAACCTCTCTGCGATTTCGTCTGTGCCGACCCCTTTCTCAAGCAGGACTTTAGCGCCGAACATCCTGCGGAAATGAAACGCAAAAGCGCCGACGACGGTGTACTCCGCAGATTTATCCTCCGCGAACATGGCCCTTAGCCGGTATATTGCCTGTGCAATGTCCCCCGCAATAATGGCGTCAATCACCGCGAAAGCGTTGAATATCCGGTTATGACCGATTAGCGACTCTATGTGTTGTTCCGTTATCGACTTTTCGTCCTGTGCGAATAGGGCCAGCTTGTCAACTTCGCTGTATAGTCGCCCCAGCTCGTCCCCGGCCAGCTCAACTAAAAGCTCGGCCGCCGCCGCACTGATGTTTTTATCGTGCGCGTCTCTGGCATATTGCACAAGACGCCGCGGCAGTTGCCATCGGCTCGGCTGCTCTACGCTGAGCAATTTACCAACCGACTGTAATTTCTTGGCCAGATTCGTTCGCGCAGACCAGCTGCTTACGGTCAATATAAGTATGCCGGTAGGGCAGGGGTTATCGAAATATCTCTCGAGCAGCTCACGGTTCTCAGAAACGAATTTGTCAGCGTCTCTTACGAGAACAACTCTTTTCTCTGTTAAAAACGGCAGCGTCCGAAGCTCATCGAAGACCTGGGCTGCTGAAACTTCAGCAGGGTCGGCATTAAAAAATCCTGTAGCTCTCTGCTCCGCTGTTAGTTCGTTCTCAAGAACCTTTTCGCACTCAGCGTAGACAAGGGATTTCTCCTTGCCGGCGATTACGTAAATCGGCTCATGTTTCTTCTTGGGCTCGCCTTTACTTTTGACCATTTTTGCTCAGCCGGCTCGGCCTGCCGAAGTGTTATTTCGATTTGCGGCTTTTCCTGCTCTTCTCTTTTTTAGCTTTAGGTTCGGATTTGTGATTAGTATCGGATTTTTCCTTGGAATCACCTACCTCCTCCGAGCTTATTTTCTCAGAGGCGACAAGTTTGTCGCCTGCCTTGAGATTTATCAGGCGAACACCCTGTGTGTTTCTGCCTATCGAACGGACTTCCTCCAGCCCCGTCCGGATTATCATCCCGTTGGCCGTTATCATCATTAACTCGTCCTTGTCCTGAACGGCTTTCAGTGTTACTACTTTGCCGTTCCGGGTGCTTGTCTTTATATTTATCAGACCTATGCCGCCCCTGTTTTGGGTGCGGTAATCATTAAGACTGGTTCGTTTGCCGTAACCTTTTTCACAGACCGTAAGCAGCGATGCGCCTTTCTCCGCTATGACCATACCGACAACGCTGTCCTTGTTGCGAAGTTTCATGCCCCTGACGCCTCGCGAAACCCGGCCCATTGACCTAACCTGGTCTTCGCCGAACCGTATTGCCATACCGTCCCGGCTGCCCAGTACAATCTGGTCCTTCCCGCTTGTCATCGCAACGCCTATTACTTCGTCGCTGGGGTCAAGCTTGATTGCGGTAACGCCCGTGGCTCGCGGATTGCTGTAAGCTGAAAGCTTTGTCTTTTTTACAACGCCGTTCTTGGTGGCCATAATAAGCTGACGCGGGTCTTTTACTTTCTCGTCTTCGCTTCCGAAATTCCGCACGCTGATTATCGAGGTTATTGTCTGGTTGCCGAGTTTCAGAAGGTTGACGATGTTTCTGCCCATACTCTGTCTCGACATGCTCGGAATATCATAGACCCTCAGCCAGTAGCATCTGCCGCGGTTGGTGAAGATAAGCAGATAATCGTGAGTAGAAGCGCCGAATAGATGCTCTATAAAATCGCCCTCTTTGGTGTCGGAGCCGATAATTCCTTTGCCGCCTCGGCCCTGTTTGTGATATGAGTCGGTCGGTATTCGCTTCACGTATCCGCCATGGCTTATCGTTACGATAACTTCTTCTTCAGCAATCAAATCCTCGAGATCGAGCTCCTCTACTTTAGAGGCAATTACTGTCCGCCTTTTGTCGCCGTATTTTTCTTTTATTTCGCGGATGTCTTCGCAGATAATATCCAGCAGGGCACGCTCACTGGCCAATATCGCCTCATAGCCCTCTATCTCTTCGATGAGGTCGGCGTATTCTTTGGCAAGCTTTTTCATCTCCAGCCCTGTCAGTCTTTGCAGCTGCATTGTTAAAATCGCGTCAGCTTGCGGACCGGTAAGGAACTGGTTGCTCTTGCTTCTTTCTTTGACGAATGCTTCCGGCAGGATTTCTTTAAGCGTAGCCGAAACGGATAGTTTCAGCGGCTTCTTCATCAGGTTCACCTTCGCCGTCGGTGTGTCAGGTGACTTTTTTATCAGTTCGATGATTTCGTCGATGTCGCTGACCGCAAGGATAAGACCTTCTAAAATATGGGCCCTGTTTTGACATCTTTTTAGCAAAAAGCTGCTTCGTCTGCGGATGACAATCTTGCGATGCTCAATAAAGCAGATAAGCATCTGCTTGATATTAAGAGTTTCGGGTCTGTTCTTGACTAGTGCTATACTGGCAATAGCAAAGGTGCCCTGCAGAGGGGTGTAGCGGTACAGCTTATTTAATGCGACTTCGCTGTCGGCGTCTTTCTTTAAGTCTACCGCTATCCGTAATCCGTGCCGGTCTGATTCGTCCCGCACGTCGGCGATTTCCGCAATCTGACCCTCGCGGACGCAGTCGGCAATCTTGGAAACAATCGACGTCTTGACAACCATATACGGTATTTCGGTGATTACGATTCTTGTCTTGCCCTGCTTTGTCGTCTCGACATCTGCTTTACCTCGGACTGTCAGATGGCCTCTGCCCGTGGTGTAAGCATCCATAATGCCTTTCCTGCCGCAGATAATTCCGCCGGTTGGAAAGTCTGGACCGGGCAGGCACTTTATAATGTCCTTGAATCCGCAGTTCGGGTCTTTGATTACCAGCAGCAATGCGTCACAGACCTCGGAAACATTGTGCGGCGGGATATTCGTTGCCATTCCGACAGCAATACCAGTAGAGCCATTGACTAACAGGTTCGGAAATTTCGAAGGCAGGACCGTTGGCTCCTTGCGAGTTTCATCGTAGTTCGGCACAAAATCGACGCTGTCTAAGTTAATATCTTCGAGCATTTCCATCGCCGGGGCCGCCATTCTCGCTTCGGTATATCTCATAGCAGCCGGCGGGTCGGCGTCGATGCTCCCAAAGTTGCCCTGTGGGTCAACTAAGGTATATCGCATGCTCCACTCCTGGCCCATACGCACGAGAGTTCCGTATGTCGCCTGGTCGCCGTGTGGATGGTAGTTGCCGCTCGTATCGCCGACGATTTTCGCGCACTTGCGGTGTTTGCTTCGCGGGCCAAGGCTCAAATCGTTCATCGCGGCCAGTATTCGTCGCTGCGAAGGCTTCAGGCCGTCGCGAACGTCCGGCAGCGCACGCGATACAATCACGCTCATTGCGTAGTTAAGGTAGGAAGTCTTCAGCTCATCGAGTATCCGCTTGTCCTCGAAATGTTCCTGTGGCTTATTAACTTCTTCCATAATCTTCTGCCTGTCTAAATTCTAATTTTCGTAAGTTCAGGGTAAAATACCTGCAATCAGGCAAAAAGTCAAGTGGCGTAAGATATTCTCTGGCGGAAAAAAAGAAAGGGTTAAATAGTTGCTGAAATCAGTAAAAACAACTTTCTTAGAAACGCTTTACGGCGGAACGGTCGGCTATTTCGTTCGTTGTGTCCACTTCTCGCCGTCTCTCTCGAATTCAACCGAGTCTTTGTTTATTTTGACGACCTTCACTCCGTCTATTATATCTCCTTCTCTTACTATTTTCTCGCCTATTAAAGCCGATGGATTATCTGCGGAATATAATATCCCTTTTACCGTTATATCCTTTGGAGAAACGGCCTCCTTCAATGTTACCATGACCGTCTTTGGGGTAACAACATCCTTGCCTTTTGCCTTTGCCAGAAAGTAGTAGCCGATACCCGCCGTAATCGCAACACAAACCCCTGACACCACTACCCACCATAACAAGGAGCTGTTGCCTTTCTTTTCTCCTTCAGGAGCGGGTTGGGCCGAACACCCAGACTGGGCTGACTGCTGGCTGGACGTCTTTGGCGGCCTTAGCCGCCGCAAATAAAACGCATCTGGCCGATACAGGGTATCCACTTCCACGAAACGAGCCAGTACATTAATCTGGCCGCGCTGCTGTGCCGGCTGTTCTTTAACAGAGAATTTTTGAAGTTTGCAGGCCACGGAAACTCAAATCCCCCGGGCCAATAGACAAACAGGGCTTTGCCTACGAGATAGTCGCTCGGCACGATACCCTCCCTGTAGGATTGCCCGTTATTACCAATGCCCGCTTTGTTCCACCACCTGCCGTCCTCGCTGTTGGGGCTGTTGTCACCCAATACGAAAAATTCGCCTTCGCTGAGCGTAAAAGGAGTCCCTGCTATTGCTCTGCCCCCTTCGAGACCACTGGCGCCCCTTTTGGCGGTGTAATGAATATCTCGGAAAATCGCTATATGTGACAGTGCCAGTGTGCCGGAGCCGAAAATATTCACTTGCGGCTGGATGTCCCTTTTCATTTCACCGGCGTCCTCTGCAGACCGGTCCAAGTCGTAAACTAATTTGTCGTTGCCGAATTGAAAAATCAATTGATGGTCAACATTGGCGAATTCGACCAGCGTAGGTTTGTTCATGGCTGATGCATCGATTGTTTTCTTCTCTAATATCGTTTCTTCGCCTGTGGCAGAAACCTTTCCGATGACCATCTCGCCGCCTAAATCAACCCATGCTTTGTATATGGTTTGATATTTGCTTACAGTTGCGCCGACGCCGCCTTGTTTGCCGGCTGATTGTGCGTAGAAGCGTACCATCAGGTCGCTGCAATAAGGCATATTCTTATAATCCCCGACACTGTCGTAAGCGTATGTGGTCCTGAAGTCGTTACCGATGGATGTGTCGTAATTTAACGTGCTTATTTCTCCCGCAGGCCCGGCTAATTGGAATACGGTCGGGTTGGATTTATCGACGACCCATTTTGACTCTGCGATGTTCCTGAATGGCTGCTGCCAGGCGTGGCTGTTAAACGAATTTTCCCCCGGCCGGGCTGGCTGGTAATCGTTGTCGTACACGGGCATCCACAGCTCTTCCTGCACTTTCGCCGGCTTTCGGCTGATTTCTCCGTCAATATAAATGTCCCCGTCGATTATCTCCACAGTTTCCCCGGGTCGGCCGATCAATCGTTTTATATAATTCTCCGTAGGATTGAGCGGGTTCTTGAACACTATTACGTCCCACTGCTTGGGCTCGAAAAACTGATAGATGCACTTTAAAACAAGTATCCGATCGCCGTTGGATATTGATATTGGCCTGCCGCCTGTATCGTAATGCCCGCAGCTCGGGCAGCGGGAAATAGGCAGTTTGACAGTGCCGGTAGCGGCAGCTTCCCGTCCCTGCCTGTATTTTTCAATGTCCGAACCGCAGTCGTATTTATATCCGCATTGTTGGCAGCAAAGCCGGAAATGGTCTCCCTTAAGCGTGTCCGCCATACTGCCGGTGGGAATCCGGTACGCCTCCATTATGAATGCCCGAACAAGAAACGCCAGTATAAAGGCCGTTACCAGCCATTCGAGCGTATTGGTGATTTCAGACCCTCTGCTTGTCTCCTGTTCTTGTTGCGGACCGGTATTTTTGCTCGCCTTTGCAGTCATAAATGTCGCCTCGGTAATTAAAAACGTTAATTATGCAGACAAGTTCACATCTGGTCAATAAACTATTTTCCTGCCTATGGTTTTTTACCGGTTTGCGCTGGCTTAAAATGCCGGCCTTTTACGTAACACCTTGAAAGCAAAGCACTTACGCCGGATTGCTTCGCGGGAGGCATCGCCTTGCCCGCCTGCTCTTTTTGCACCATCAGGTTTTTTCAGAAGTTGAAATTTTTTTGAATAAAAATTACTTGCTGTATAGAAGTCTTTACTATATAGTAAGTTGCGTTGTTCCGACAGTTGTTTCAGTATTCGCTCTTTCTTGAAATGAGGTTAGTTTATGGCAACAATTACAAAGAAAGAACTCATCGACCGAATCTCAGAAAAAACGCAGGCCAAAAGGGTCTTGGTCAAACGCATAACTCAGGCTCTCCTCGACGAGATAATAGCCGAGTTGTGTAAAAGTAACCGCTTGGAGTTCCGCGACTTCGGCGTCTTCGAGACCAGGATAAGGGCCGCAAGGGTTGCGCAGAATCCCAAGACCCTCGAAAGGGTCAAGGTCCCTTCAAAGAAAACCGTTAAGTTTAAAATGGGCCGATTGATGAGGGAGAATCTTTATGCGCCCGGTTCAAAATCAACCGATAAAAAATAATACAAAAGTATTCGTTCCGCGAATTCTCTGTCTTCAGTCGCAGACCGTTTGCGGGATTTTGTTCGCAGGTTAAGTAGCTAAAAGGAGCACTTTTATGGCAGAGGGAAAAGTTAAGTGGTTCAACACAAGAAAAGGTTATGGCTTCATTTCTACCGACGATGGTAAGGATATCTTCGTTCACTATTCCAACATCGAATCGGAAGGTTACAAAACTCTCGCAGAAGGCGACCCCGTCACTTTCGATGTCGTCGATGGCGAAAAAGGTCCGCGGGCAGAAAACGTAGTTCCAAAGGCAGCTGCGAAATCCGCGCCTGCCCCGAAAACTGATTCGGCTCCGAAAGCCAAGGCCGCCCCGAAGAAAAAACCGGCCCCCAAAGTCGAAGCTGCATCAGAAGACGAAGAAGCCCCAAAAGACGAAGAAAAGGCCCCGGAAGCTGAATCTGCCGACGAAAACGAGTAACTTCTGTTTATCTGTTTTTTAATTGGATGTCGCGCAAGCGACTCCGCAGCTTTGCACTTTTAGCTTTACGCTTTAAGTTTCCTCTTGCATCCCGCACGCTTTTCTGCTATTTATATCACAGTAGAGTGGTGATTTATGATTGCTTCAGAATCTAACTCCGGCCTGGATTGTAGCGTTCTTGTCCTGAACAAGCACTATATGGCTGTCCGCATTATCGGGGCAAGAAGGGCCTTTTCCCTGCTCTGCCGCCAGCTTGCCGAGGTCGTCTCCCTTGAGCAGGGCACTTACTCCAACTACAATTTCCAGTCCTGGTGCGAGGTCAGCGAATTCAAGCGCAATTTTGAGCCGGATGGCTGCGACTGGATTTCCACCGTAAATTTCTACGTTGCCGTCCCACGCATTATCCGCCTGCTCTTCTACGACCGCCTCCCGCGCGCCGAGGTCAAATTCAATCGCCGCAACATCTACGCCCGCGACAAAAACTCCTGCCAGTATTGCGGCCGACGTTTCCCCACCAGCGAGCTTTCCCTCGACCACGTTGTCCCTAAAAGTGCTGGTGGAAAATCGAATTGGGAAAATATGGTTTGTGCCTGCACCAAATGTAACGTGGCTAAAGGCGGCCGGACCCCGAAGCAGGCTGGCCTTACCCTCGTCCAGAAACCAGCCAAGCCCAAGCACAATCCTCTCGTCCGCATCCATCTTGGCCAGTCCCGCTACAAAAGCTGGCAGCAGTTCCTCGACCACGCCTACTGGTCGGTCGAGCTGAAGTAATACCTAAAAGGTATTACTTCATCCCGAGCATTACCGAGGGATTTCATTCTGTCTTTTGTCTTTTGCGCTTCGCGCGCTCGAAACCTCGGCTATCCTCACACCAGCCCCGCCCTCGGCGTTGGGTTCTCCTCTGGACTCCTTCGCACTATCGCCCCTGCCTCCGCAGTGACGCCTGAATTCGGAGTATGCCTTAGCGCCCAGCCGGATATTGCTCCTGTATGAGAAATTGCCCGCCATAGTAATCAGCGGTTCGCGGCATTGCCGCAAGTTGCGCCACACCCTCCCCAGAATCCGAGGCATGGAATAGAAGTCGTGTTCGCAGCGAACCATCTCTTTTATGATGCCGTCCATAGACAAATGCTTATACCGGGCTACAGGGAAAGTTAGTGTGTAATATTTCCAGTCCTCCGGGAACGTCTCGAGGGCGATGCGCCCCTGCGATTTCATCTGCTCCCACAGTTGCGTGCCGGGTAGCGGAGTCAAAAACAGCGTGTTGAGACTGTCCACGCCGTACTGAACAGCTGCCTCGGCGATTCGTTTACCAATGCCCGCTTCGTCTACATCCAAACCCATTATAAAGGAACCTGCTACCAGAATTTTGTGCCGTCGTATCCGTTGTACGGAGGCGCGGAAGTCCCTGCCTTTCAGAATGTTGAATTTCTTGCCGACCTCCCGAAGCCCTTCCGGCGAGGGAGACTCAAAGCCGATGTAGACTCCTCTGCAGCCGGCCTTGGCCGCCAGCGTCAGTAGCTCTTCGTCATCAGCAAAGTTAATAGTGACCTGCCCTATCCACTTCTTGCGCACCTTCGCCTTCGCCAGCGCGCCGAACAGCTCCTTGGCGCGGGCGATGTGCCCGGGGCTCGTGCCGATAAGGTTGTCATCCACCACTAAAACACGTTTCTCACGAATCAACTCGAATTCCCGCACGACATCCGCAATAGGGCGATGCCGGTACTTCGTCCCGTTGAACGCCGTCACGCTGCAGAAGCTGCAGTTCAATGGACAGCCGCGAGTCGTCTGAATGGCTCCGAAGGCATATCCTGTGGAAAGCAAATCATGGCGGGCAGCCGGCATATCTTTTATCTCGGCGAGCCCTCCGTCGTACCGGCGCTTCAGCTTGCCTCGCAGGGCGTCCTCGAGTATTGACGCCCATATACCCTCAGCTTCCCCGGTAACGACCGAATCCACACGCTCCATAACCTCCTCTACGCACATTGTCGCGTGAATGCCGCCCATCACCACGGGTACGCCCTGATTCCGGAAATGACTGGCCAATTCATAAGCGCGGTTCACCTGCGAGGTAAAAGCGGTAATTCCCACAAGGTCAGGCCGAGGCATCGCCTCATAGTCTGGCACACCGAGGTTCTCGTCAACTATCGTGATTTCCCACTCCCGCCCGGTCAAGCCCGCCAAAACCATAAGGCTCAGTGGTTTCCAAACGCGGTAGCGCTTCCATCGGCTGTCCTTGGCTTTGATGATGCCGACAAGCGGGTTTGTTGGATTTATCAGATATAATCGCATAGCATCCATTCTCTTATGGCTTTAACATCGTTTCCATCTTATTTAGTCCCCCAACTCAAAGGCCGTTATGGGGCTGCTTACTAAACCCAAATCATAAACACTAAAGCGAAGAATTATAAACAATAAATCGAAGTTTGTAAATGACTTTGTCATTGCGAGGCCGAAGGCCGCGGCAATCTCAAAACATTTAGCCCCCTGCACTCAACTTTTTGCGCCAAGTGATATAAGTCCTTGCGCCCTAAGAAATTCGCCTTCATAATACTCCTGAATAGAATTCCTTTGAAAGGAGATGTTATGGAAGGCGAATTATGGAAGCGATTGTACGGGCT
>JAQTLP010000018.1 GCA_028714855.1 Phycisphaerae bacterium
CACTTGGAGCAGAAGAGCCGAACCAAGCTGTAAGAATTATTCCAGATGAGGAAGTGCCGGCAATTCTTGAACTGATAGCTAATGCCATCCGCGGGAATTACGAGCAAATCAAAACTTGGTCTGGAGAAATTAACAAAAAAATAACTTGGGTGCATACCGGGTCCTTAGCTGAAGACCTTTTTAGAAACGCTACGAATGCTAAAGGAGAGGCGCCCAAAGCTATTCTTCAAAAGGCAGAAGACAAGATTACTTTTGCAGTTGATGCAAACAAGAGCCTTGTCTATGTTGATACTTTACGAGATAAGCCCAGTAATTACTTTAACTATAATACCGGGGACAATGTGGGAAACAGTGGGCCTATCCCGATTTGGTCGACTATAATTGCCACACCAGATTGTTTGTTAAAAGGGGATGCATACAGTTTTGAAAAAGGAACTGGCGGCGTGCTCCACAAAAGGGCAGAAAAAAAATCTTCGAAACGTGAGCCGCAAGGTGATTTATATGAAGGCAGGTATGATCCGAGGAAAGCGTTTTTTGCGGAAGCAGGTGTTACCTGGAATACTTTGGAGTCATTAATCAAAAAAATCAATAAGTACGGGAAAATAGAGTTTGATGGTTACAGATTCAAAATAGAAGAGCACAAGAAAGGTGATAATATCGAATATAAAATCATAGAGCCGGCGGTAGTGAACATTGAGCGAAGCAGGCCTGAGCACTATGCAATATTAACCATGGTGTTTTCCAGCCGAGACGGCTTCAATATGACATACTGGGATGCCGCTACTGGCAGTGGTGTGGTATTTCAAAAACATACCTGGGAGTACGAGCTCGTAGACGGTATCTATTTGCCCAGGAGGAGAATAATAAAAATTTACGACCCCAATGGGACAGTAACTGATGAATATGACTCTACTTACAAAAATAATAAAGTAAATCAGGAAATCTCCCCCGAAACGTTTACTTATAAAAATCTCGGTTTGAAAGACGGCGATAAGTTCGTCGATAAAATCGCAGGCAAGGAGTATAAATTCCAAGACGCCAATCTTGTTTTCGTTGCAGATGTAAACAAATAGTTTTCTCTTCGCCTCAGAGGGAGGCTGTTTTCGTCTTCAGCGGAGGCTTTCTAAGCACTTTTACAAGTTAATAATGAAGAATTAGACACCGTTCTGTTGGCGGGATGGAAGGAGCGAACAAATGAGGATAAATCTGCCGGCAATCTTTTTAATTTGCTTATCTTTAAGCATACCGGCTTTGGCTGGTTCCCCTACTTGTCCTTCTTGTGAGTATTGGGATCCGTATTTACACCGCTGTGTCCCCAAAGAGTGCGGCACCTGCCAATCTTGCGTGAGCGGCAGCTGTCGATTATGCGGCGGTAATCCTGACAAATTCTGCTGCTGTAACTCCTGCGTGCCGAAGGGCCAATGTCTAAGCTGCGTTGGCGGCGGCTGCAAAGAATGCGGCGGCGATCTTAACCAGCGCTGTTGCGGCGGCACATGCCGTAATATTAATACTCAAAATTGCTGCCCCCGCCTTGATGGAAGCCTCTATATATGCGACGCTAATAAAACCTGCTGCAATGGCTCTTGTTGCAAGCCGAATCTATGCGAAAGTTGCGTGGGTGGCGAATGTAAAGTATGCGAAGGCAATCCTGATATGGCCTGTTGTAATGGCGACTGCTATAACATTTATAATCTTCAATGCTGCGGTGACTTTCTATGTGAAATCGGTAAAGAATGTTGCCCCGGCCCTACAGGCCATTCCTGCTGCGACCCGGCCAATTGCGAAACCTGCATGGATGGCGAATGTGTAGTTTGCAACGGAGATCCTACTAAGTGCTGCATAAACGGGGAATGTAAAGATCCCATATGTGGTAATTGTCACTCAATTAGTGACACTGCATTCGAGTGTGGACATTATATAGATAGTACTACTTGTGCTTCTGACTGGTGTATCATCGACGAATTAAATACCGCAACCTGCGATTACCACCCTGATTCTACCTGTCCTTCCAACTGTAAAGTAAATGCAGTGCCCGGGCAACCGGCGGTACTGCAGAGCAAGGTTGACTTGAATTTTCCTAATTGTCTGACCGGCGGAGAACCTGTACAATATGAAGAATGGCATAAAACTTATCAGGGTTGTGGGACTTGTTCAATAGGAAATTGGCAAACTTCTTGCGAGACGTTTGGTTGCCCAGGTCCCATAGTAGCTACGTATCCTAGAGGATCAAAGATGGAGTGTGCGGGAGAAAATTGTCCATAAAATATTCTAAAAAGGAGATGAACAAATGAACATTATTAAAATATTCAGGGTTCAACAACTGCTATTGTTGTACAGTTTAACAATATCAGTTTTACCAGATTGTTATGCATCTGAACTAACAGGCGCTGAAATACTTAATTCATTTAAGAATCGTGATGGTTTTCTAAAATCCGAAATTCCCAAATTGGCAACTTTCAAGATGGTTACTCATGCTTCAATGTTTGACCCGAATCAGGGCCAGATGTTAAAGGATTGTGCCGTAACCTGGGAGGGGGACAATGTAAAAATGAAGATAGTTTATGATTATCTTCATGACCCTGTTTACGTTCCGCCCGGTACAGGAAGATATGCCTATCAATCGATAGATTACGATAAAGATAGACGCCTTATTGTCTGGAGGTATTTAGAAACATACATAATCTCTACTTCCGAAAAAACAGAGGTCTTAGATAAGCTACAAAGGCTAAATGTCTCTCCAGATGGTAGTATTGAAAAAGCTGAAAGTATTTCTACCGCGAAGCACGTTTACCACACGAAAAGTGGCATCTCTTCTGGAGAATTCAAATATTTTTTATTAGCTTCCGGATTAGGTTTTTCAGATTTTATTGAGGCCAACGATATTAATTTAGCAAAGTTGCCGGATACAAAATTCATCGAAGTCAATTCTCGTGGGAATTTTGGAAAAGATTCAAAGGGGATATGGAAATTGGATGTGGACCCAAATTCGGATTTCTTCGTAAGAAATGCTTCATATACATTCGACGGGATGAATCGACCATCAAAGGTAGTATCAACATCTGATATTGTTAAAAAGAACGGTCTTGAATATGCTCGTGAAGGGCGTATTGTTTTTAGTGATTCTACTGTAAGGGACTATATGAACATTGATATTTCTATAGCTGATAACAAACAATTACGTCAAGAAGTTGAGCGGATTATGGGATCGCCTCTTCCATCCGGTTCTGAAATAATTGATTTCAACGAAGGAAAGCCTACTCGTATGAAAATAAAATGATTCTGGAGGCCCAAAAAGTTCTTCATCATCTCAAGGAATATAAGTACCAGGATGCTAATCTCGTTTTCGTCGCAGATGTAAACAAATAATTCACCAATGCATTGGGAATGTACAAGGCTCAAGATAGTAGCTGTGAATTAAAATACAACACCGCTTATTATCTAGACTGCATAGATAGCGGCTGCCTGTTATGCGGCGGCGATCTTAACCAGCGCTGTTGCGGCGGCACATGCTATAATATTAAAACTCATAACTGCTGCCCCGGCGTAACTAAAAATTATATATGTAACCTATATGAAAAATGCTGCTATGGCTCCTGCTGCGACCCGAACCAGTGCGAGGATTGTAACAAAACGTCCGGCGCTTGTGAAAGCAGGTGTAAGCCGGAAATGTGCCAAGAATGCGACGGCAATGGAAACTGCATATCAAAATGCGACCCGGCCAACTGCGAAACCTGTGTGGATGGCGAATGTGTATCATCTTGCGATTCTGCTGATTGCGAAGAATGCGACGGCAGCGGAAACTGTGTGGTCTGCGACGGCAATCCTACCAAATGCTGTATAAATGGTGAATGTGTAGACAAATGTGAGGGAGATGGAGAATGTTGCCCCGAGGGTTTGTCTTGTTGTGGTACTCAATGCTATGATCCTTCGACGCAG
>JAQTLP010000019.1 GCA_028714855.1 Phycisphaerae bacterium
GACCCTCCTTCAAGACCTTTTCGTCCAGAAATTCAACGGGGAACGTGCAGTGCTGCCAAGTGCCAAGAAGGTCGACGAATTTCAGGTCCGCCATCTTCGCATTGTTCTTCTTTGCGAATTCAAAAAATTCCTTTGGTTTCATTACACACCTCACTAAAAAATTAGGTTGTTGATATTTACCTTTTATCCAATAGCTTCGCTGCCTCTTTCACCAGTTCTGATGCGGATGCATTCAGGCAGGTCCAATACAAAAATCTTCCCGTCGCCGATTTGCCCCGTCTTTGCACCGTCGATGATTGCTTTGATTGTTTGCTCAACGAAATCATCGTTCACCGCTATCTCCAGCCGGATTTTTTTCAGCAGATTAACTTCCATCCCGACGCCGCGGTATGATTCGTGATAGCCCTTTTGTTGCCCACAGCCCAGTGAATTTGTCACCGACATTTTATACACCTCTTCCTTGTACAGGGCCTGTTTTACATCGTTGAGCTTGTGTGGCTGGATATATGCTATTATCAGCTTCATAATTATATCTCCTTCAATCCGGGACATCCCGATTTATTCAGTGGTAAATATTTGAAATCCTGCATACGCCTCATTGCCGTGCTCGCCGATATCAAGCCCGCGTATTTCTTCTTCTCTCGAAACGCGGATGCCAATGACCGCTTTCAGAACGGCCCAGGTCAATCCGGCTATGACCAACACAAACGCTCCCACTGAAACAACAGCAGCCACTTGAGCTTTCAGCAAAGTCAGCCCGCCACCGTAGAATAGACCGTTACCCGTTGCCATGCCTGCAATTTTATCCTTTGCAAACAGTCCGACACAAAGGGTTCCGAATATGCCATTGACAAGGTGCACGGACAATGCGCCTACGGGGTCGTCCAGATGTAAACGGTCGAATATCATTACTGCGAGCACAACGAGAATACCGGCTATCAGGCCTATTACCAATGAACTGCCTACAGTGACGAAGGCACAAGGCGCTGTAATCGCCACAAGACCTGCGAGACATCCATTTAATGTCATACCCAGGTCAGGTTTACCAAGCAGCAGCCATGAGGTTATCGTTGCGCTCATAATCGCCATTGCAGCCGCCATATTGGTAGTTACCGCTACGTGGCTGATTGCGATTGGGTCGGCTGTCATTGTTGAGCCGGGGTTAAATCCGAACCATCCGAACCAAAGTACAAATGTCCCTATAGTTGCCAGTGACAGATTATGACCTGGGATAGCTCTGATGTGGCCGTTGCCGTATTTGCCGATTCGTGGTCCGAGCAATATTACCCCCGCCAACGCCGCCCATCCGCCGACACTATGCACCACGGTTGAACCTGCGAAGTCGAACGTTCCCATCTTCGCCAGCCAGCCGCCCCCCCAAATCCAGTGCCCGACTATCGGATATATCAGCATAGCCATAACAAATGAGAAAATAATAAACGATATATATTTTATTCGCTCGGCTACCGCTCCGGAAACGATAGTTGCCGCCGTGCCGCAGAACACTAATTGGAAAAAGAATTTGGCCCAAAACGGGACACCCGTCCACGAAATGGCTGAGTACACACCGTGGTACGCCTCACCTGTTGCAGGCGAATTGTCTAAACCGCCGGCAAATAATAACCCTTTAAGACCAACGAATCCGTTGCCGTCGCCGAACATCAGGCCCCAGCCTAAAATTAGAAATCCCAGCGATGATACTGCGAACACGATGAAATTTTTCGACAAAATATTGACGCAGTTTTTTGATCGTGCGAATCCAGATTCAACGGCAGCAAAGCCAAGGTTCATAAAGAAAACCATCTTGGCTGTAATCAAAACCCAAATCGTGTCAATAATCACTTTTGTATCCATAATTTCTGACCCTTTATTATTATTTAGAAAGAGGTTGATATTCCAACGCCCATCCAGACATTATCGCTTTTGTCGGTGGCATCGCGTATCGCATCACTAAGCATTGTCGAGTAGTTAATGCTCGGCCTAATTATCCAAGTGTCCATACAAAAGGGGAGTCCCATTGTAAGTGTAAAATCATTTGACCGGCCGCCGTCTACGCCAAAGTAGCCTTTATTATAAGCTGCATTACCCCAGCCGTAACTTGCTCCCAGCTGTAAACCGCAATAGCATTTATCATTGACAACATAAATCTTTTCAAGTGTGTGCCCGATGCCAAACTGGAAATAGCTTCCATCGATTTCATCAACGTCGCGATACCATTTGAAATATGGGGTCAAAGGAGCTTTGGGCAAGCTCAGGCCCCCATATACTTCGGTCGTAGGCTCAAAAGCAGTATTGGGGAACCGATAGTAAATCGTGCCTACGGAGAAGTCCAGCCAGTTAATATCCGGCATAGTTCCTGAATAGTCCAGCGTGTAATCGAGCTCACTGAATTCTCCTGCGTTATCCGGGGCAGTTAAAGACTTGTTAGTCATATCCATATTACCCCAGATTGAGCTGGTAAACCCGTAACCACTTGCAGATACCGCCGGCTGTAACACACTCTTGTCATCAACATTCTGCCCGCGCCAGATGTACTTGCCGTAATAGTCAGTTGAAAAGCCAAATTTGATTTTCTCTTCTGCCATAGCCGGATCCAATACGATTGTCCCGAATAATATTAATGTTCTTAGTGTTGTTCTTGGCATGTTCAATCGCATAGCTATTCACCTCGATACCGTAAAGATTTTCAAATCCCATTTTTTCGGCTTTCCATTAAATCTTTGTAGACAGGATTTTTTAATTTCCAGCCCCCCTCAACTTCCTCAAATATCTCACGATTCCAGAATTTCTCCACTATGCCCCAGAACTGTTTGGGGGTAT